>JBAXTR010000044.1:0-11501 GCA_037130095.1 Methanomicrobiales archaeon | reverse complement strand
CCCTAAACTCATTACACAGGTCTGCAGAAAAGGAAAAGACAATCCGGTCATTGTTGCATTCAAGATGGGTGGTGATGGAGAGAAACAGGCCAGGTCAATGATTAACGAGGGAGTCAGGATGGTCGTTATCAATTCACCCGATGTGATGGGGTCACCTGGCGGGAATTTTACCCTCCTAACGAGCGAAGACCGGAAAGAGCTCCGGTGCACAAAGGACGAGCTCGCGGGAGAACTATGGAAGAGGCTGCTGTAGCGTTCTGCCCGGGTCATATTTCGGGGTATTTCAGGCCTGTCCAGGGAAGATCCCCCAAAGAAACCGGGAGTACCGGGGCCGGGATCGTCATATCTGATGGTGTGATGGTAATGGTCAAACAGTCACCCTGTACATACGTGGAGATAACAAGGGTTGACCATGATGGATCAGTTATTGAAAGGGTTGTGGATTCTCCGCCGATCGCATACCTGATGGAGTCACTTGGTGTAACAGCTACGGTCAGCACCCGTTGCCATCTCCCGATCAGTGCAGGGTTCGGGCTTTCTGCGGCAGCACTGACTGCATCTGCAATGGCTGCGAACCAGGTATTCTCGCTGGGACTCACTGCTGCGGAATGTTCCCTTCTTGCCCATGAAGCCGAGATCATTCATAAAACCGGTCTCGGGGACATTGCTGCCTGCCAGGCAGGCGGTATCGACTGCAGGAAAGGCCCGGGGACGGGTGCTGAAATTACCAGGTTAACCGGACCTTTTCCACCGCTTTTCGCAGTTACCTTCGGACCGCTTCCCTCCCCCAGAATACTGAGTTCCCCGGTTATCATGGAACAGGTAACCCGGGCGTTCCCTAGTCGTTGCCCGGGATCAATGGAAGAGTTTCTTTCACTTTCACGGGCGTTTGCTGAGAAAAGCGGGCTTATTACACCTGCGGTCCGTCATGCCCTTGATCTCTGTGACAATGCAGGTGTCCCTGCAAGTATGACGATGCTTGGAAACGGTATTTTTGCTATCGGCGATAATGCATTACCGGTATTATCGGAATTCCATGTTTTCTCACTCCAGGTCGCTACAAGCGGGCCGCTTCTACTTCCGGTGGACTCATGGTAATGCTTTTTCAATTGAGGCCGCATTCAGACCAGGTAATTACTATCATGCCTGCCAAATAGTACACTACAGGTTGCACAACGTAATGACGATCCCAAAAGACCATCCCCGCTACCATTCACTTCTCGCACGAGAATTACTGGCAGGATTTGTTCGGGAAGGTATCGTTTCCCTCGAAGGCCTCACGGCCCATGGACGGGGAGAGGCATTTGATTACCTGATAGGGGAAAAAACTACTGCAAGTGCATTACTGGCTGAAAAAACAGCTGCTGCATTACTCCGTTCAGCGAAACATCCTGTAATATCAGTCAATGGTAATACTGCAGCACTGGCTACCCGGGAGATCGCCCTGCTCCAGCAGGTATCAGGTGCATTGGTAGAAGTAAACCTTTTTCACCGGACCGAGGAACGAATAAGGAAAATTACACAGCTTCTCGAGTCTAACGGTGTAACCGTGCTCTCCGGAGTGGCAGAACGGATTGTACCACTCTCGCACGACAGGGCATTAAGTTATTCGGAAGGGACCGGGAAAGCAGATGTTATCCTTGTGCCCCTTGAAGACGGGGACCGTTGCGAGGCGCTGAGGGAAATGGGAAAGACGGTCATTGCAATCGATTTGAACCCGTTGTCCCGCACGGCACGAATGGCCAGCCTCACCATTGTTGACGAGATCACAAGGGCCCTCCCCATGATCACAGGGTTTGTCGGAACTCTGCGTGACCAGGAAGTTATTGAACTATCGGGACCACCTGACAACAATTATTTCCTTATGGAAGCAATGAAAGAAATGAACAGGAGACTTGTACATGCTCTGGATTGAAAAATACCGGCCTGCTACGTTTGAAGAGATTGTTGGGCATGACCGCGTCGTAAACCATCTCCAGACATTTGCTGCCTGCGGGTCACTCCCTCACCTCATGATCAGTGGCCCGCACGGTACCGGGAAGAGCGTAGCTGTTGAATGTGTGGCAAGAAAACTCTACGGTGACCACTGGGTTGAGAACTGTACCGTGATGCATGCATCAGACCTGTTTCTCCTGGGCAAGAAATATCTTGAAGAAGATGACCGTTACGCCCATATTTACCGGAAAGATGAGAGCCTGATAAATAATTTTAAACATATTATCCGGTGGTATGCATCGCTGCAGCCACTCGATGCTCCGTTTAAGATGATGGTAATCGATGATGCATCAGCTCTTACCCGAGATGCCCAGTCATCGCTTCGGCGGACCATGGAGCGCTATAGCAAGACCTGCAGGTTTATCTTTTGCACTACTCATCCTGCTGTTATCATCCCTGCGATCGCGTCCCGGTGTATCCCGTTCTTTTTCGGTCCGGTTGCCCCGGATCTCGCATCAGCCCATCTACGGGTAATTCTAGCAAAAGAAAGGCCGGAGCGTTGTTGTACCGATGATGAGATCGACCTGATTGTACAGGACTCGAGGGGTGATCTCAGGAGATCAGTCATGCTCCTCCAGGTCGCTGCAGAATCGGGTGAGCTATTCGACCTCGCAAAATTCAGGGAGACCGAGACCGGGATGGTGGCATCGGCAATCTATTCAGCTATCGCAGCAGGAGACGGTGCTTCAGCTAACCGGCGTATCGAATCACTGATGATAGAATACGGTCTTTCGGCAGGTGAAGTACTTGCTGAACTCCGGAAAGTGCTTAAACGTGAGTATAATGACCCGCGGATCGCTTGTGCTCTCGCTGATACCGACTACTTGATAGGTCACTGCAACAATGAATATATTCAGCTTAATGCTCTTGCAGCAAGAATAATCAGCGAGGTTTTCGAGTGACGGCGACAGTTCAAAAGGTCATAAGCCATTATGACGAAGTGGCAGAAGTCTATGACCACCGTTACGATGCAAACCGGGGGAAATTCTACTACAATCACATCAGCCGCCATGTAATGGAACGATTCCCAAGGGGTGGCCGTCTCCTTGACCTTGGGTGTGGAACCGGTTTATTTGTCCGTCATTACGTGAATGAAGGTGGTGAAGCTGTAGGTATAGACATCAGCCGCGGGATGATAGGGAAGGCCTCTGACAGGTGTTGTTCCAGTGATTTTACCATTGGAACTGCTGAAATACTTCCCTTCCGCGGTGATTCTTTTGATGCGGTATCAAGCCTCCTTGCATTTTCCTACCTGAAACATCCGGAAAAGACCCTTTCTGAGACATACAGGGTGCTCAGGCCAGGGGGTTCAATCGCCGTCTGCACCCTTGGCCGGAATCTTTTTACACGCGGTCTCCCCGCCATATACCAGATCAGCGAGGCGATAAATATCAAAAAGGCCTGTTTCGGGGCATTCGGGGAGCGGTATTACTCGGTCGAGGAGATGGAACAGCTCTTTAAGAATGCCGGGTTCACCGATGTACAGGTCAAACGGTGTTCGTTCGCTCATTATAATCTTGCCCGCCCGATCTATGATATTGCGAAGAAAATAGAACCTTTTGTGGAGCGGAACATCCCCTACCTCGCCTACAATATCTGTGCAAGCGGGATGAAACCGTTATAAGGATTATCCGGGCTAATACTAATTAACAGGAAGTAAAAGTGGGTTTAAGGTTTCGGCCGTATCCGCTCAATAACACGTTTCTTTTTCTCGATTGCTGCATCTGCAGCCCCCTGGACTTTTACTTTCATCTCTTCAAAGTCGAACTGGTGAGACTCGACAACTTTTTTCAGGGGTGTGTAGGCCGCCTCCCGGAACCGGGGGGAGAAGTCATGCTCCCTGCCACCGGTAACGAGCACAGACTCCGGTTTACCTGCTTCGACCCTTCCAATTTCCTTGATGGTGACACCTGCCCCTTGTATAACGCTGGTAATTGCGGGTACTGCAGACCTTGGTGCCGTGATCAGCAACGCATCAAGTGAAACACCGAGGTAATCGATCGATAGTTCCATGAGCATCCTGGCAACATCGTGTTGTACGAGGGTTCCGACTTCTGTCTCGTCGATTATTATCCGGCAGTTCGCAGTTTCCGCCATTTCAAATACATCTCCACGGAGACCCCCGTTTGTTACATCGGTCATTGAATGTATGGTTGAGAGTGCCTCACTTGCGAGAAGGGCTTCTGACGCGAGAAGGAAATTAAGGTTTATTGTCGCATCGACAACTTCCGGGAATCCTGAATAAATTGCTGCCGTTGCAATTGTCCCCCCTCCTGCACCCTCAGTCATGAGGATGACATCCCCCGGCCTTGTTTCCTTCCTTGCAGTAAGGTGTCGGGCGACCCCAACTGCCCCGACACAACCTGTCATACGGCTTCCGAGGACCATGTCCCCACCTATCCGGAGTGTTGACCCGGTAACCAGGGGGACCTCCATCACTTCACCAACTACCGTGATACCTGCGGTATAATCAAAAATTTTGGCTACGTCCCCGTCATCCGCCACATGGATATCAGAGAACAGCATGACCGGATGAGCCCCCATAACATATACATCCCTGAGTGTGGCACGGGTTACATGAAACCCTGCAAGGAATGGGAAGTCAGAAAGCCGTGAGTGCATCCCGTCTACCGTGCAAATAATATATGGTCCCCCGTGACCGGTTCCTGATACGGGGTCCATTTTTCCCGGTTTATTACTTTCTGTTCCCTTTCCAAGGGTATCCATGAGTACTGCCCCGGCATCATCCATTTCGTCAACACCAACTGAGGCAGAAGTACGGCCGATAATCCGGGCTATCTGCCGGTGTGCGAAGAAATCACCGGTGCCTCTCGACCCCACTCCGAAGTCTCCCATGTGTACCCCGGACTGTTCGTAGGAAAAAAAATCCCCTTTGAGCCCTCTCGTATTTGCTACTTCCTGGATAACTGCACGTGCAAATGACTCGGCATAGCTTGTTGGGACTAGTTTGACCCTTTTAATGTGATTAGCAAGTTTGTTTATGATATCGTCGTTACCGGCTCCTTCATCCATCTGGCGCCGGACAAACTCCTCAACATCCATGAAGAATGGTTTGCCGGAGAGTGATAAATAGTGGTGTGATCTGCGAGCCAGGTTTTTCTATGCTGAATGGAAGGGGAAAATAACAGAAATTACGAAAACACAATCAGGATGTAAAATCAGGATGAATTGAACGCTCAGGATCAGGACTCATGGTATTCAGTATTCATGGAAGGAAATATAATTATCCAATATTAACTAATAATAGTTATTTTATATCTTTATTAATTAATAAATAATACTTAATTGTTAGTCAATAATAAGATATAATTGTTAATTATATTACTGCTATATTAATCACTAGTACATATTTTGATAATTGTCTCATAATATTTCGAATAAATTGTCAAGAACCCAATAATCGAACTATTATTCACTATTGAAGGATATTTTGCTGATTATTGGATATTCCTATTTAATCTCATGATCATGGCGAAGCAATAATCAGGTACTTAGGGATTGTATAAGTTTTTCAATTGCCGATCGTTCCGGGCAGATCTCTGTAACTTCGAAGAATATTTGCATGGCAGACTCTATTGGCAAATATTCATTAGAACACATCTTCCACAAAATATGTGCCCTCAATACGGAGGGAATGGGGGGAATATCCATGCAAAAATTTATTGAAGAAATCAATGATAAAGCCAGACCAGAACGGTGGCAGTCTGTGGTCGCCCTAGAGAAAATGGGAAAGCCTGCAGTGGAGTACCTCGTACTCGCATTGAAAGATGAAGATAAATGGGTCCGGTACGCGGCAGCTGATGCTCTGGGGAACATCGGTGACACGTGCTGTGTTGACCACCTTATCGGTTCATTACAGGACCACGACCAGGACGTAAGATTTGTTACTGCGGAAGCACTCGGAAAACTGGGGGATCCGAAGGCCTGCAGTGCTTTAGACGCTACATGCAACCAGGATAACGGTTATGTAAAAATTGCCGCTGAAGAGGCCCTGAATAAGCTGATACGGTAAATATATTTCAGGGAGAATGCGGATCGATTCCTCTCTTTTACTACATTTAATGGTAATCGGGATCGGGTAAGAGAAAAAAACCCGGAAACAACGTTAGCTTCAAGAGTTAACCTGGTTAACCTGGTTATTGAATAACCAGAGGCAGAACTGAACCAGCCACTCCTCCTCGTAACCCTCTTCACCTTTTTGGAGTTACATTTGTTAACCTGGGCGTAATCCCGGGGTATTCCTTCAAATAGCAATGTTATAATCTCATTATTCGTAGGTTACGAACGGATCCAGGATATTATGGATTATTCGGAATTTTGATTGATGCAGAAAGGGGTTATGGTGCGTAATAATAATCCTAATCGGGAACATATGTTGGGACGATAGCTGCAAAAGTTCTTGAAACAAATCGTTTTATTCAAATCCTCATGTGAACAATAACAATCAGGATTTTTTTATTTGAGTTTTTTACCCCGGTCCTGCACCCGCTGGACAAGTACATACCCTGATTTCTCTCCATGTATTTCAGACACTGATGCTTCGACAGTCAGGCGGCCTTCACTCGTTATTAATGAATAGCGGATAAGGGAATTACTTTCTTTTTCGGTATCAGAAATGAAATCAAGCACAATTTTCCGGTATTCCGGCGCGATGATGGTGCTGATATGCCGGCCGGTAACTTCATTTTCTCCTTTCATTCCAATTAATGCAGCCATGGCATTATTTAATTTCCTTATTTTGCTGGAACTATCGAGCACAATGATAAGATCCAGCGAAGCGTTAATTGCATTAATATAAAAAGCCTGGTCAGAATTAATAAATTTCAACTGGTCATTTTCTTTTACCAGGTTGTCATGAAGGAATGTCATTTCATCCATCTGTAGTTTTGCAATATCCCCCGATACCCCGTGGGCTTTATGGAGTGACTCCTCAAACATTTTTAGTGGAGTAATATCGCGGATTGTCATAATAGCCCCGTTACGCATACCCTCCGTATCAAGTAAGGGGGAAGCTTTTTCAAGGTACCTGGATGACCGTGGTGCATTCTCTACGCTAACTCCCGATTCGTGGATAAGATTTGTCCCTAGGATTGCAACATCCGGATATTTTTTATTAATTTCATCACCAGGTAGATCAAGGAGGTCTACCAGGAGCGGTTCCATTCCTGTCTTCTGGATTAACACATCAGCATACCGGTCCGTACCGATAATCGTTTCCCGGTTTACTCCGGTAAAATCTTCAATCGCCCTGTTCCAGGCGATAACATGATGTAATTGATCTATGACAAAAGTCGGATCAGGAAGAAACTCGATAATATCTGAAAGTTCCCGGTCCGTTGCATTCAGCTTATTCCGGAGTTCTTTTAATTCTGTTATATTAACAAAAGAAAGGATTATATAGAGGGTTTTATCAGAATTATCCGCAATACGCCGGACCGTCAGTTCAGCATATGTCTCTTTCCCGTCCCGGTCTTTCAGCCGGACCTCCCCTTTATACCCATCTTGTGTATAGCTCTCAGTTCTCACATTTTGAAGTTCCGCGAGTATTGAGGTATCCCCGTGTGTGAAATGTTCGATCGGATGATAAATCACATCATCAAGCGAATGATACCCCATAATGTCAACAAATGCCTTGTTCGCATAGATGACATTCCCGGCCAGGTCAAGAATCGTGATAGCATTCATCGCGGCGGAAATCGCATTTTCTTTTAAAAATAATTCATGTTCTGCCCGTACACGGGTAGAAATATCTGAAAACATGGCCATCATGCAGATTGGGTTCCCTGAAGTATCCCTCACCAGGGTTGCCGATAGCTGGGCATCAAGCCTGGTCCCATCCCTTCTCTTCGGGTGTATTTCTCCAATCCAACTTCCTTTTTTTCCCAGTGTCTTTTTCACTTCATCGAAAATTTTCAGTTCAAACAAGTCTTCGTGAGCAAAGTGCTCTATAGGTTGACCGATTACCTCATCAGGTGAGGCATAACCAAACATCCTCATGAATGAACGGTTTGCATAGGTCACATTTCCATCCATTCCGGTAATAACGATACCATTTACCGATGACTCAATGGCGTAACCCTTGATGAGTAATTCTCTCTCATCTTTTTTCTGCCGGGAAATATCCCTTGAAATGCTTGAGACCCCGATAATCTTGCTCTCGTCATTTCTGATTGGTGAGAGAGTAAGGGCAATATCAATTTCTGAACCGTCCTTTTTCTTCCATGCCGCTTCATGATTATCAATATGTTCTCCAAGTCGTACTCGTTCAAGCACCCGAATAAAATTGTCCTGGTTTTCTTCAGGGATTAATAACGAGATTGATGCTCCGATAATCTCACCGCTGGAATATCCATACATCCTTTCCGCGCCATTATTCCAGGAAATTATTGTTCCATCCGGAGACTTTCCAATAATTGCCTCATCAGATGATTCAACAATTGATTTATGGATAGCCCGGATTTTTTCCACATCCAGGCGGTCTGTGATGTCTTCATAGGTAATAAACTGCCTTGCACCTGACATTGAGACTGCCCTGATTTCGATCTCACGGAATAGTCCTTCTTTTGATTTCACTGATGCCCTGATTTGCGTCACCTCCCCAATGGCTGATGAATACAACCAGCGCAGTCGTGTGGCCTCGATTTCTTCCCGCACATTTTCATCCGGATAGGCAAGGGCCTGCCAGTCACTGATAGTCGGGAGTTCTTCTTTTGTATAACCAAAAACATCGGTAAATCGCTTGTTAATATATATGATGGAACCTGAGCTTTCGACGATACTAATCGGGAACGGAGAGTAATCGACGATTTTTTGGAATTGTTCTTCGTGGTCGATAAGGGCTTCTTCAGCTAACTGTTTCTGAAGTGCAATTGATGATTCACGGATATAGGTCTCAAAAATATCCATACGGGGCGGTGTGGCCCCGCCCATCATCAGGAGGGAAATCCGTCCAAGAAGTTTTTCTTTCCTGGCAAGACCGATCACGTAAATGCCGGAAAGATTGAACTTTTTTTCAAGCTGGCTGCATTCTTCAGCAGAGAACAGATGGTTGATTGCCTCGTAGAGCGATGTATCGATCTTTACCAGCTTCCCTGAGAGCAGTTTATTCCTCGGACGTTCGGATATCGGGTAGTTCATCCCGACCGGATCGCGTCCCACCAGGGCCTTTATTTGTCCTCTTGCGTTATCATCAAGCACTTCGCGCGCAAGGAATAACCCTGTTGATTCTTCATAGGAATGTACTACGACCACCGAACGAGGGATAAGTTCCATTGCACCTTCTCCTATCCGCCGGAAAATATCATCTTTCGATGTGATATCGACTAACTCGGTGATCCTCCTGGAGAGAATTTCAAGGCCCTTGATGTACTCAAAAGTCTTTTTTTCTGCCAGTATCATATCGGTGATGTCCCGGCCGACGGACTGGTACTCAATAACCTGGCCATTTTCATCAAAAATGGCCCTGTCACTCCAACGCTGCCAGCAGACAGAACCATCGGGCATGATTATACGGTGATTAATACTATGTACGGGGTGATCAGGGGTTAATGACGCAAAATGGGCCCTGACCATCGGGCGGTCTTCAGGGGGGATCTCTGGTATAAATACGCTATTCAGAATCTCTTCCCGCTGTTTCCCAAAATAACGCAAATATGCTTCATTTACGAAAAGGTGAGTGCCATTCGGGAGAAACCGGCTGATAAACTCGGTCTGGTCTTCAACAATGTTCCGGTACCGGGCCTCACTCACTTCGAGCTGGTGCTCATATGCCTTGGTTTCAGTAATATTTTCGAGTATAATGGTGATACCCCGGGCCCCCTCTTCAAAAACAGTGGGGATCAGCTTCACCCGGTAGAACATTTCCTGCGCTATGCTATCCTCAGTAGCTGGGCTTTCGTACCTGATATTTAGCGAGATCTCCGATTTATCGGTCGATTCCTTTATCGCGTGATCGAGTGGAAGCTCCCCGATAAATGGGAGGGGGACATCCGGAAGCGGTGTTCCGATAAGGGATTCCCTCGTCATGTGAAATGCCTGGTTGAAATTTTCGTTGACCTGGATGATCCGGAAGTCTGAGTCAACGATTACAACAAGGTCAGATGAGAAGGAGAGCATTGCCGAGAGTGGCACCCGGTGAGAGAGAAAATAAATTTTTGCCGTGCCATAGCTCCGCATTTCAACCTGTCCGGAAACAAGCAGGAGGTCAAGGTATTTTGCGACCGAGTTCCGGTTCATCTTCAGGTTGTGAGAGATATCCGAGATGCTCATGCCTTTCGGCTTGAACTTAAGGAGGTTCTTTATCCTCGCTATCTTCTCCTGGTCGAGGATCATTATATCGTGATAAGGTGCCGGGAGCTATAAAGTGTTGTGATATTATTTGCGAAGGAGATTTCTGACTATATATTCGGAGTGATAATCAAGGGATATATCTGAAATATAAGACTTCATATTGGTATTTTCCTTATAAAGGGTATGATGCCGGGATTATTCCCTTGTATAATGTATCTTAAAAGGTTGAATATTTGTTAGTTTGGTATAAGATGGTCATACTCATGGTATTAAGTAAAACAGTAAGAAAATCCCTGAAATTCAGAATAAATCTTAATTTTGAATGAGACGTGGGGTTTAAATTGTCCGGAAAAGGTAATTATTGGATAATTGATGTATTTGATGCAGGTTTTGAATAACACGGTTTTTCCTGGCCGGAGCTAATTATGTAACTATTCATGAACGAGATGTAGTGAGGATAGATTATATTAATGGAGATTCATGATCTGTTAGAGGTTTTTTAATGAAACGGCGTAATGAGCTTAAAACAATTCTTCGAAAGGCTATGCCGTACCTTAAAGAACAATTTGGTATCAGTGCGATTGGAATATTTGGATCATATATTCGGGATGAGGCCAGTCCTGAAAGTGATCTTGATATCCTTGTCGAATTTTCCCGTCCTATCGGATGGGAAATTGTTGAATTAAGCGACTATCTCGAAAATCTCCTGGAAATAAAAGTAGATCTTGTGACAAAGCAGTCTCTTCATCCTATCATCCGGAGCCGGATTCTTGAAGAGGTCCAATATGCGTGAGAAACGATCGATTCGTCTTTATCTTGAGGAGATCGTGGAATCTATGGATAAAATAGAGCGATATATGGATGGGCAATCATTTGACCATTTTATTCAGGACGAAAAACTTATTGACGCAGTTGAGAGGAACTTAGAAAAAATCGGGGAGGCAGCATCTTGCCTTCCGGATGATCTGCGCAATAAGTACCCCGATGTTCCATGGAAATCAATGATTGGACTCCGGACTGGAATACACCCGTGACGTTTTAAGTAACCGTCGATATTGATGAAATCGCGAATTTTAATACAATCGAATAGTAACAACAAAGGGATGATTTGGCTTTAGAATGCGTTGAATACTTTAATTATTAGAGATTTTAAAAAATAAAAGTCAGCAAATATTTTCCGTAAAGTCATCTGATGC
>JBAXTR010000043.1:0-11575 GCA_037130095.1 Methanomicrobiales archaeon | reverse complement strand
GTACTGAGGTACGCGAGTCCTCGGGAACTTTACTTCGCTGCTATTACCCTTCTTGCATCGAAAAGAAGTGTTTTTATTTTATTATTCTGCTCGTCAAGAGCGTAAGCTGAAGATTAAATTATCCTTGTATCATTGCATCAGAAATGGTTGCACCAGAGTCGAATCTGAATGATATTTATTAACTGATTTGTACATTCGTTCTTTTATCCGGATTAACCGGCAAATTATCCTGAACGTCCAGCCAGAATAGAAAATATTGTCATTCATACAGGAACTAACCTGTAGCATAAGTAGCCATGAATGGCAGGAAATATCATAAATTGTAAGTACCCTTTTTTACGTTATACCTCATTATACAACGAGTGAAGATACAATGACCGTAGAACCGCAACTAATTACGGAGAGAGAACGAGTCATCGAGGCCGTGACAACACTATTCGTCAGTATTGATAAAAGGGACTGGGGCACTGTCAGGTCCGGGTTTACGGAGAATGTTCTCTTCAATACAACGCTCACAGAAGGAAACCCAGAAATTTTACCACGGGACCAGATAATCGGGGACTGGCAGGAAGGTCTTGAATGCCTCGAGGCAATACATCACCAGGTTGGAAATTTCCTTGTCAGGTTTCACGAAAACGAAGCAATTGTGTTTTGTTATGGTATCGCCTATCACTATCTTCCTAACAGGTCAAACAGGAATACGAAACTGTTCGTTGGAAGTTACGATATCCGCCTTGTATCGCAGGATGGTGGATGGAAAATTACCGCCTTCACATTTAACTCTAAATTTGTTGCAGGAAATCTGAAACTTGGTGAATAACAATTATTAAACCCTCTTTCATTATCCGCTGGTTAATAACCCATTATCTATATACGCGCAGCCAACTATCTACTGGAAGGAGCGTTTGTAATTATGATTAACCTGTTGATCCTTCTTCTCATTATTGCCGTAATTTTCGTTATTCTTGGATTTCTCGGGAAAATAGCATGGACAATTCTAAAATGGATTATTATTATCGTAATAATTGCGATTGTAATTTCCTGGTTCATCTGATCCGGGAAAAATTAAAAGAAGCCTGAGAAAATTCAGGTTTTATTATTTTTAACCTTTCATTAGTCTTTTATCAACAAAACACCAAATATCGCAAGGAAAATGCCGATAACGATACCAAGTATTCCGATTATTCCTTTCAGTACGAAAACGACTTCCGGAAGGAATACGACAATTCCGTAAATACCAAGTCCGATTAATATTAATCCGGACACCAGTGCTGCAATACCCATCTTATCCATAATTTATCAAACTCCATGTAATATGGTCTTTAATCTTAAAAAAACATAAGTCCCGAAAAGACCTTACATGAGAGATCTGTGTTTCCCCAATTCATGATTTTCCGGGATTGAGAACAAGCACAGGTACTCTTAACTGAATTGATTCAGGATATATGCCATGATTTCCAGGGGTATTTCACGAGATAGATCATGACACAAGCGATAATGATCAGGAACGGTAAGAGATGTAGCGCAGCAGCGAGGGAGTACTGGTCTGCCAGTAACCCGAAAAATGCAACACCCAGTCCCCCTATACCCAGAGAAAGCCCCAACATGAGGCCGGATGTGAATGCTACCTTTCCAGGGACCATTTCGTGGGCGATTGCGACCGTCACAGCAAACCCGGACCACAGGGCAAAACCGAACACGAGCAGTGAACATACCGAGATAATCCCGGTGGTAAAGATAAAACCGTAAAACGCTGGGATTGCAAGGAGACTCCCGGCAATAACATACTCTTTACGTCCGAAAATATCAGAGAGGTGGCCCCCGGCCAGCTGACCGGCGACTCCTGCCAGTAGCATTGCGGATATCAGGATATCTGCCGAAATCAGGTCGAGACCCCGGCTTATCAGGAATGAGGGAAAAAAAGCAAGGGCAGAGAAAATAACGCATGCCCGAAGGGTAGAGGCTGTAAAAAGCGTGAGAATTGGCCGGTATTTTTTAAGGGGGATCTTTTCAGCCGGCGACCTCCTGGTTATCAGTTTCTTTTCTCTGGTTACCGGAAAGGACCTCCAGAGTGCGACTGCCATGATAAGCGCGGGAATTACCAGTAAAGGGAGCCCCGAAAGCCCGAAGTAGAAGATTATTGCAGCAGCAAGGAGCGGTCCGGCTGCATATCCGATATTTCCCCCGACAACAAACAACGATGTTATTTTACCGCGGTTCTCCGGGGTGCATAACCTGTTGACAAGAGAAAAAGCGTTCGGGTGGAATGCTGCATGGCCGAGTGCGGCAAGGGCAGCAAAGAGCAAAAGAAGATAAATATCCCCGGAAAGGCCCATTGCCGATATGAAAACTGAAGATATCAGGAGGCAGATCGAGATATGGATGACCATCCCATACTGGTCGGACATCCAGCCGAAAACCGGTTGCATCATGGAAGAGGTCACGTTGTAGATGGTGACAAGCATCCCTGCAACGAAATATGAGAACCCGTATGTGCTAATCAGGAGTGGAATGATTGCAGTTATTACCGGGAGGTAGAGGTCGGTAATAACATGGGCCCCTGAAAGCCACAAAATCGGAATAGAATCCCTGGAATTTTCCGTCATCGGGATGTCGTGCACCTCTCCATGTGAATGATCTCAACCCTGATATTCTGGACCTCTTTTCGGTGAAAATGAAAACAGTGCCTGATTGGAAGTATTCCCTCAACGGTTTCGAGAATACTGGCCCGGCCCTTTACATAGGACCTGACAAATGGTATTGAGCCGGAATTTGCAATCATATAGACCTGGTTTCCAGCCTTCAATGCACAATCGATGAATGCCCTGTCTGCATGCTGCACCTGGGCTCCAAATGGCGGGTTCATAATGATGGTATCCCATTGTCCGGGTAGTACCTTTGAATCTGAAATTTCAGCCTGGATAAAAACAGGACCCACATGGAATTTATCTGCATTCTGCCGTGCGATTTCAAGGGCCTTTTCATCGATATCGATCCCGGTCACCGGCTCGGCACCAAGAAGGGCTGCCCCAATAGCCAGGATCCCAGTTCCACATCCAAGATCACAGGTGGATTTTCCTGTAATATCCCCGTTCTGCGCAGCATGAAACAACAGTCTGGCTGCGAGGGGGGCTGGAGTAGGGTACTGCTCCAGGTGGGATGCCGGGGATGAAAAACCAGATACCCGTTCGAGGAGGATTTCCAGCTGGCGGAGTTTCATTTCAGGTGATCTCGTCGATCTGGTAGTCTTCAAACGTCCTGGAACCACATACGATCTCGAATTCCTGTGGGCTGATCACCGGGACAGGGAACCGTTCCTGGTCATCGTACGCAAGCCGGGGGCAGGCAGTGTTTACGTAGCAGGAAAAACCGAGGTTCAGGAGTTCATCCGGGGACACTTCCTGCATCGCCACGATGAAGGCATCTTTATTCATCATTACGAGGCGCTCTGCAAGTTGCTGCCGTTTCTGGCCACTTTTCAGGGTCAGGATAATACCAAAATTCTTTGCTTTTTTAGCGACCTCGATAAGTGCAAACCTGCGCCGCAGAAATCTCTCTGCACTGACAACTTCAACTGTCCGGCAGTAAGGATCGAGGGAAATAACACGGGCACCTGTCGCAAGCTGTACCCCGAGAGGATGAAACAGGCCGGTCCCGACAAACAGGATCTCGTCTTTATGGCAGTCCCTGGCTGCGTCGTAGGAGCAGCCGAGGACCTGGCCTGAATTCGGCGCCCGGGTTCCCCCATGCGCCGAGTGACACGTAATACCCCTGGAAGCGAGGTACCTTGTAATCGCAGGGACCATGTGGGTGTGCTGGACCGTAGTGACAAGCCCGATATCAGTAGATGAAAGGTATGGGATAGCGAGTCCCAGCACTTCCGTATCAATATCCATCCGGTACGGGTCGTAGATAATGCATGGTGTGTCCTCAAGTGGAGAATGGCCAAAATGGACAACCTGTTCTACCATCTCAAGAAGTCCTGTCGCAAGATCACAGGCACCGTAACAGGGATCGCCACTGATGACCACAAAAAATCCGGCATCCCTCAGGGACGACGCAACACCCGCGGCATCACGCTTCAGCCCTTCAGGGAACTGGAGGGCAACCCGCTTAGCCCCCGTTGCTTTTAATTTTTGGACCAGATCAGAAGTATCGATCAACCACACGCACCCGGTCTGTTACCTCAATCCGGACAAGTGTCTTGAATGGACGATCGAGTTCAGGCTCACCGCGCTGGATCGCAAAGCAGATGTCTGTGACTTCAGCACCTGCAATCTCGAGCGCTTTTAAGAGGGCCTTGACCGTCCCACCGGTACTGACGACATCGTCGATGATTACGACACGGTCGCCCTTTGTAATGCCATTGAGGTACAGTTCACCTTTTGAGTAACCGGTGGCCTGGTGGACTGCAACCTCTCCCGGCAGCTTATACTCCCGTTTCCTGACAATGTTCAGCGGAATGTCTGTCATCAGCGAGAGGACTGTGCCGATATGGATCCCCATTGCCTCGGCAACAACGATCTTCGTTACACCGTTTAAGTCCAGCGCTTTCAGCATTGCGGCACCGACCTCCCGCAGAAGGGAAGGATCAACAATCGGCACGCCGTCAGTGATAGGGTGAATAAAATAATTATATTCCCCTCTCTTGACAATCGGGCATGTTTCCAATGATTTTACAAGACGTTCAAGCATGTTGTTCACCGATATCCCTGATAAATTTTTCAATGATGTCCCGGTGGACATGTGGCATACACACGATCCGGAGGTGTCCCTTTCGCGTGCATGACACCCTCCACGGAGGAGGTATTTTTTTTGCCCCGATAAATGTGGCAACATTAACATCCGGGGTCACCGCACGGGAGAACCCAAATGTTTCCATCCCGTCAATTAACCGCCGGGTGTTATTCATGCACCCCTGCACAACGGCCTCCATACCATCCCTGCCAAGGTAATCGAGCACCGCCAGAGCACCTGCTACCGGGCCTCCCGGGCGTGTGCCCCCGAGTGTAAATTCCTGTTTCACTGAAAGGTAGGGGGTTTCGATCGAGAGTGCACAGAGCATTTCTTTTTCACGTACAAGGATACATCCGGCAGGGATCGTGCTCATCCCCATTTTATGCGGGTCAACTGCAAGGCTTGAGACCCCTGGCACAAGGAAATCAAACGGTTCATGGGCTTCAAGAAACGGTATCACCATGCCCCCGAATGCTGCATCAACATGGAAAAAAAGGTCATGATCCATGGCAATTTCACCAAGTTCCGGGATCGGGTCGATCATACCGTATTCGGTCGTTCCCGCAACACCTACGATGCAGCAGGTGTTCTCATCGATTGCCTTCTCCGCCAACCTCCCGTCCATCCGGTACCCATCATCGAGAGGGACCGTGTGCATATCAATACCAAGCATGTCGCAGGCCTTCCGGAATGAGAAATGTACTGACTCCGGGAGGACAACGTTTGGGCGCTGCTTTTTTTTACAGGCCTTTGCCATCCTGAGGGCCTGGATATTAGACTCAGTCCCTCCCGATGTGGCGTAGCCGCAGGCCTTGGGTTCATGAAATAACGTGCCAAGCCTTGAGATGAGGGCCTGTTCAATATCTGCGGTACCCTTAAAAAGCCCCGGATCTCCGAGGTTTGTTTCCATGAAAAGATTATGGGCTCTCACCGCGATAGGGTGCGGGACTGTGCACATGGAGCTGAGAATATAATCGTAACTGGTATCCTCTCCCCGCTTTAAAGAGAGGTAAGATAAAATCTCCTCTTCAGTATGCCCACGGTTATGCATTACGGCTTCTCGCGTTCTCGAGGATTATTTTTCTTTCTGTACGAGCCACCGTCTCACGGATTTTTGCCATTGCATCAATATTTGCGGATACACTGCTGATACCATGTTCCACCAGCCATTGTACCATCGGTGGTTCTGAACCTGCCTGCCCGCAGATTGAACATTCAACGCCATATTCACGGCAGACCTCAATTGCATCGTGGATGAGCCGCAGTACGGCGGGATGTTTCGGGTCGTACATCCAGGCGACGTTCTCATTATTCCGATCAATCGCAAGTGTGTACTGGACAAGGTCATTTGTCCCAAAGGATGCAAAGTTAATCCCTGCTTCAATAAACTCTTCGATCAGGATTGCACTTCCCGGGATCTCGATCATGATCCCAAGGGTGACATGGTCAACATCGACCCCCCATTCCCTCATCATTGATTTTGCCTGGGTAAACTGGTCGGGATGTGAGACCATCGGGAACATTACTCCAAGGTTACTGTATCCCTGTTCCCAGAGCCGTTTGAACGCCTCGACCTGGAGCCGGAACTGGTCTTTGCTCTGGAGATCACGCCTGATACCTCTCCATCCCAGCATCGGGTTGTGCTCGACCGGCTCATTCTCCCCGCCAGCCATGTTCCGGAACTCATCGGTCGGTGCATCCAGTGTCCTGACCCAGACCGGTTTCCCGTAAAATGCGTCAAGAACAATTTTTATGCCATTATAGAGTTCCCTGACAAATTCTTCTTCCTTATGATTATCGATGAACCAGCCCGGTGTCTTGTTCAGGCCAAGGATCAGGTGCTCGATCCTGAGTAACCCCACCCCGTCAGCACCGGTTGCAGCTGCACGGGCAGCTGCTTCCGGAATTGAAACATTTACCTTTACTGAAGTGGCAGTGATAATTGGTGTCTGTACTGCAGCGACCGGGACCTGGGCCTGTGGCTGCTGGGATACGACTGCACCCTCGTATACAAAACCTTTCTCCCCGTCCACGGTAACGGTCTGTCCGGGTTTCAATATATGGGTACCATTTTTAGTGCCGACAATTGCAGGTGTACCGAGTTCCCGGCTAACAATTGCCGCGTGGCATGTCATCCCGCCTTCATCAGTAACAATGGCGGCAACTTTTTTCATTGCAGGGACCATGTCAGGATTGGTCATCTTGGTGACCATGATATCCCCTTCCCGGACTGCACTGGTATCCTTTGCGTCACGTACGATAACCACGTTCCCGGATGCAATCCCAGGTGAGGCCCCCTGGCCCTTCAGAATTATTGTACTCCCTGCTTCGGTTTTGCCCGATGCAGTGGTGGAACTCTTTGATTTAATGGTAGTGATAGGACGGGACTGCAGGATGAAAAAAGTACTTCTGACAATTGCCCATTCAATGTCCTGTGGGATACCGTAATGGTTTTCGGCAATTTTTCCAAAGGTTGCAAGTCTTGCAACTTCTTCGTCGGAAAGGACCTGCCTGTCCTGCCTGTCAGGAGATACCGGCACAACTTTCGTGCCATGCGTCCCTTCGGCAATGATCTCGATCTTCTTATTCGCAATCAGGCGGTCGACGACTTTCTCAGACCGCTGGTCGAATATGTACTTGTCAGGAGATACGGAACCCGAAACAACAGATTCTCCAAGCCCCCATGACCCTTCAATAATACTCAGTGGTTCTCCGGTAACCGGGTGGGTTGTGAACATTACACCCGCTTTCTCGGAATTAATGAGCTGCTGTACGACCACCGCAATATTCACGGAATTATCATCGAACCCCTGCTTTGCACGGTAATAAAGAGCCCTTGCCCCGTAGAGCGAAGCCCAGCACATCTGAACTGCCTTGAGAAGGTTCGGGTTTCCCTTAATGTTCAGGTAGGTCTCCTGTTGCCCTGCGAAACTGGCATCAGGCAGGTCTTCTGCCGTAGCACTTGACCGGACGGCAACAATCATCTCTCCGCCGTCCATCTTCTGGTATGCTTCCAGGATATGCTGGACCAAAGACTTGGGCATTGATGCCCTGAGCACTTCTTCTTTCGCGTTTTCCGCAGCCTTTTCCAGAGCTGCGTTATTTTCGACATTCAGGTTCTCGAAATTTTTATAGATTGTTTTTTCAAGTCCTGTCTCAACCAGGAACCTGCGGAAGGCATGGCTCGTCACCACGAACGCCCGCGGGACCGGCAGTCCGATTACTGCCATCTCTCCGAGTGAGGCCCCTTTACCGCCGACAGCGGCAATATCCTCCTTCCTGATCTCTTCAAGCCATAGAATATCCGGCAATTCCTTCATGCACGCACCACTATAGTCTCGTTGTTTCTCCAGTAAATAATTGTGCATCCTGAATTACCAAGGAATTTCCTTCCTTATTCTTTTGCAACTCTGCCCCGGATTTAGAAAACAATTGAATAGTACGGTGCTGATATGATATGGGTTTTAAATTTGAGCTATAGAGTACTCGTCAGCGATCCACTTGCAGAAGAGGGTCTCTCCATACTCCGAACACAGTTCGAGGTGGACGAAAAGACCGATCTGAAAGAGGATCAACTGATTTCAATCATTGGGAATTATGATGCCCTTCTCGTCAGGAGCGGGACTGAGGTCACTGCAAACGTTATCGAAGCCGGGAAAAACCTGAGGTTTATCGGACGTGCAGGGGCCGGTGTCGACAATATTGATATGGACGCTGCTACCAGGAAGGGCATTATTGTTGCAAATGCCCCCGAAGGCAATACACTGGCAGCTACAGAACACACCATGGCCATGATGCTATCCCTTGCAAGGAATATTCCACAGGCGACAGCCTCGTTAAAGCGGAAGGAATGGAAACGCTCAAAATTCATGGGTGTTGAACTGAATGAAAAGACCCTTGGTATCCTCGGTCTTGGAAGGATTGGCCGGGAAGTCTCTAAAAGGGCAACAGCGCTGGGCATGCATATTGTCGGCTACGACCCGTTTATCGGTAAGGAGAAGGCTGCCCAGTTCGGGGTAGATTCGATGTCTGTCGAAGAGCTCTTCCGGGTATCTGATGTCATTACCGTCCATACCCCGCTGATAAAAGAGACCAAGCACCTTATCAATGCAAAGAGCATCGCCACCATGAAAGACGGTGTCAGAATCATTAATTGTGCCCGTGGTGGTATTATTGATGAAAAGGCACTCTACGATGCAATAAAATCAGGAAAGGTCGCTGGTGCAGCTCTTGATGTGTTTGAAGAGGAGCCACCCCTTCAGTCACCCCTTCTTGACCTCGACCAGGTAATTGTTACACCACACCTTGGTGCAAGTACTGTTGAAGCACAGACAAACGTTGCAGTTTCCATTGCGAAGCAATGTATATCTGTCCTTGAAGGGGGCTCCGCGAAGTACGTGGTCAATGCCCCGCTCGTACCTGCTGACCAGCAGGATGTTGTCGAACCATTCGCCCGTCTTGCCGAGAGAATAGGCAGGTTCCTGATCCAGCTGGTCGAAGGAAGGCTTGAGAAAGTTGAGATCATCTACGGTGGAGAACTTTCCCAGGGCACCTTTAATACTAAATTTATCACGAGGGTAGCCCTCAAGGGGCTGCTTGATCCGATCCTGCAGGTCCCGGTGAATATCGTCAATGCCGAGTATATCGCAAGTGAACGGGGTATCAGTGTAAGTGAGACAATTACGGCGGAAGCACAGGGGTTCAAAAACCTGATTACAATCCGGGTTATTACTGACAAGGGTGAGGAATCGGTCAGTGGTACGGTGTTCTTCAAGGGCAGGAGCAGGATCGTGGCGATTGGAGGATATACCATGGACATGATCCCTGAAGGATATGTCATTGTGTCACGCCACCTCGATAAACCCGGGGTCATTGGAAGGGCATCAACCATCCTTGGTCAGGCTAATATCAACATAGCCGGTATGCAGGTTGGCCGTATCAACCCTGGACAGGAGGCCATCATGGTCCTGAACGTAGATAGCGAGGTTCCTCCTGAGATAATGGATGAGATCCGTGCGAAGGTCGGGATATTTACGGGCCACTTTGCGAAGCTGTCAGATAACTGGATATAATATTATTTTTCCGATAAACACGCGAGTATCAATTGAAACATAATTATTAAGAATTCCCTGATATTTCGGGTATACCGTCACCGGAATTCAATGCATTAAGAAAAGCAATTTTTTAATATTAGGATGATCCAAATTAAAGAAGCATTTGCCCATTTTTGCGGGCTCGTGGTCTAGCTGGCTATGACGTCGCCTTGACATGGCGGAGGTCAGGAGTTCGAATCTCCTCGAGCCCATTTTCAGGTCACTGTTTTTTTAGATCTGCGGATCACTTTATCATTTACAGGCTGCGGCAGGTAGGTTGTTAAGACCTAATTTTCCTGTTTCCTGATGCGCTCCCCCCGTATTTTCACAAAGAGGATAGATGCGGGCGGATATCTCTCACTACCTCTGCAGAATGCACGAACCTTGAATATTGGCTTAACTATCCGGTTATTTTTTAAAATAACCCTATATTTAGCCTGTATTGCTTTCCTATCTTTGTTGGGATTATTTTTGAAAATAGAGGTAAGACCTCATATGAAATCGAAAATGCGGACTGAATTATACCCCCATGACCAATATAATTTATATACAAGGAGATTTAACAAAAAACTAAGGTGCACCGGTTCCGCAGGCGACGCCTGCCTGAATATCGCCTTAAGATCAAGGTGGCATCAATAGAGACGATATCACAGGCAACCTATTGCGGGGGCGGTTGATCGGTACACCTAATTGTGATATTACATTCTTGATAAAAAGGTATCGTATTTTATCTGACACATGTACGACATGGGTCTGATAAATTCTTGTTTTTCACAGGTTTTATTCAAAAAAAATACCGGGAATTATACGTTTATCCTGAAATAAGCCGAAATATTCCGGATTTTATATTGCCCCCTTCATCCGGGCATTGTATTTTCTATTGAATTGCTTTTAAATAAGAGATCCAGCCGTTGGGGGGTTAACATCTGGTGGCGCGGGTGCAGAGCTCTCTGATCCTGGTAGCAGTTCTTCCACAGGTACTTCACTATCTGACTCCGTGTCATCCGGGGAAAGTCCAACAGGAGGTTCCGGAGGCGGAGGTGGTTCAGAAAGTTTATCGCATTCCGGTCTGCTACTCACCATCTGGGGGGCAGACTATTACCGATCGGGTGAAATGAACCCGTCACTCGATATGCTGAACAAATCCCTCTCTATTGATCCGTATTCCGTCCGGGTATGGATGATAAAGGGGGTTGTGTTGTCTGCCATGGGACGGTATATCGGGGCTGCAGGGGCTTATTCCCAGGTACTTCTCCTGGACCCTTCAGACGGGGTGGCAGCAGCAAAGAGAGGAGATACATTGAACGCCGGGGACTATGCGGATGCGGTTGCAAGTTATGACCGGGCAATGGCAGCAAACCCTGGATATTCCGGCATCCCGTCCAACAGGATATTAGCAAACCAGCTCGCCAGTGGTTTAATCCAGGGTAATAATTCGGGTTGCTGGACCTGTAACTTCACCTGAATCAAATATGAGCCCGGTTGTATCGGGTCTTGATGGGACAGGGACAACCACTCACATGACAACACTGCCACCACCAACCGCACCGGGGAACACGAAAGCCGCGCTCTCCCTTCCGGTACTTCCTTTAGCCATAATTATTGCAGGGGTCCTGTCAATTGCCAACCGCCGACGATAATCGAATAGTATCTACCCTGTCCATTCCCCTGTTTCCCTCAGGTTCTTTGTCATGAAAACGGACATGATGCCAAAGGGCCACAAGCACACAGGATGAAAATTGAAT
>JBAXTR010000422.1:0-1504 GCA_037130095.1 Methanomicrobiales archaeon | reverse complement strand
TCCCAAAAGTCTTGACATAACAGCTGCACAGATAGAAGACGAACAAGTGGAAATTTTGAAAGCGGTGAAGGCTGCCGTAAAAATTCCGGTAAGCGTGAAACTGAGCCCCTACTACAGCAATCCATTAAACATTGTAAGTAAAATGGATAAAGCCGGTGCCGGCGCATTCGTTTTATTCAATCGTCTTTTTCAGCCCGACATCGATATCGAAAAATTAGAGCAGCACTTCCCCTACAATCTCAGTAATGTTGAAGATAACAAGCTTGCCATGCATTTTGCAGGCCTTATCGTCGGCGATGTAAAAGGAACTATTTGCAGCAACACAGGCATCTTCACCGGCGAGGATATGATTAAAATGATTCTTTGTGGCGCAGACAGCGTGCAGGTTGTAAGCACTCTTTACAAAAATCATGTAACACAAATTACCACGATGCTTGATGAACTGAACGCATGGATGGATAAAAAAGGATATAAAACCATTGCCGACTTCAAAGGAAAACTTTCAAAGAAGAACAGCAAGGATCCTTTTGCCTACAAAAGAGCGCAGTATGTTGACATCATGATGAAATCAAACAGCATCTTTAAGAAATTCCCAATAGTATAACCGAATACAAATCAGAAAACGGCTATTATAATGAAAAAAACTATTGCACTTATTTTTCTCGCCGGCGCGTTGTTAGTGTCATGCACTCCCAAAAAGGAAAACACCGCCTCTGCAGCTAAATACCCAGGTAGCGATAAAGATAAGAATACAATTGCAGTTGTCCAATCAAATTTTCCTGAAGTAAAAGTGGTAAAAAATTTAAAGAATTCAGGATATGGTGCAGGAAACAACTTGGGGGTCAGTCATGCAAATGGAGAATACGTTGTATTTCTCAACCCGGATACCATAGTTCATAATGACTGGCTATTTTCCCTTCTTTCCCCGCTGGAAAAAAAAGATCACCTGATAACAACTCCAAAAATCCTCACCTACGACGGTCAGCAAATAAACACGTGCGGGAATATCAATCACTTCACAGGTCTGAATTTTACCCGTGGCCTTGGCCGAGATCCATCCCATTATCAAGATACATGGGAAGTCAGCGGGGTATCAGGTGCCTGCTTTGCCATGAAGAAAAAAGATTTTTTGGACATAGGCAGTTTTGATGAACATTTTTTTCTGTATAACGAAGATTCCGATCTTTCCTGGCGGGCGCACTTCTTCAATTACACCATTCTATGCGTACCGCAATCTCTCGTCCGGCATATGTACCGTCTGAATGTAACACCAGAAAAATTATACCTTCTCGAAACGGGCAGATACATGATCCTACGAAAGTACTATTCATTACGAGATATTTTTCTAATCAGTCCCTCGCTCCTTCTCGCCGAGGTTCTCACACTTGGATATGCCCTCCGTCTTGGAAGAAGGGGACTCATGGCCAAAATGAGGGCCTTACGTGACGGTTTTCAAAAGGATTTGGAAACATTTCAATATGGTAGAAAGCGAATTGTTTCTCAC
>JBAXTR010000421.1:0-1506 GCA_037130095.1 Methanomicrobiales archaeon | reverse complement strand
AGCGGCGGGGCGGATCCCCGGGAGCGTGACTAAATTTTGGAATTACCTAAATCTGCAAGATAGATTTAAGAGGGTTTCAACAAAGCTCTAAACCGGTCATTAGTTCATTCCGGTGAGTAACGTTCAATCTCTGCATCCACTCTATGAAACAGAGGGATGCTCACCAGATACGGTGAGTGGGCTTTCAAATCTTCCGACAAAATTTCATCCCGAAGGTATGCCGCAATAAGTCACCCATACGATTCAAAAAAGATCCAAAGGTTATTTTTTTTCGCTGTGAGTAATCCGGGAACTGATGGATTTGGATTTTTTCTCGTAAAAATGCCTGATTATTTTTGGAAAGGAAAATTGGAAAAAAAATAGACTCGTGAATGTTATTCCAGAAATCAAATCCGGGTCTTTTTACGATTCTCCAATGTAGTCCCGTAATTGCTTGATCATCTTCAACTGGTTGTTTGCTTCGGCCCTTTTATTTCTCTCGATATTATCCATGATTTCATTGATGGGAAGGGCAAGCTTGTAGATTTTTACCGGTCTTCCCTTATTTTCAGCCTTGTTCTCCCTGCTTTCAACCCATTTCTGCTCCATCATGGCCGCCATGGCGATACTGACTTCAGGCTGCCTCAGATCAGTGCCACGTTCAATATCCCGTGACGTTGCTTCGGGGGTGTTGGCGAGATAGACAAGGACTTTTGAAACGTTTCGTTTAATTCCGATTTTGGTAAGAAGCTCGGAAAATTCTTCCTCCCGTTGCGTAAAGTACAATACATTTTTCGACTTCATCGACATCACCCGATATGCTGTATATGTATCCTCAAATTATATATAAAAATATTATTATTCTCATTTGAATAATCCCGGGACAAGGCATGAAATTATCGTTTAATCCAGTTAGAAATTCAGTAATAAAAAAAGTTTAGTTTGAAAGGAGCCCGAGATTTTTCAGGTCTGATACAATCTTAAGAACCGCTGCACGGGCATCCTCGGGTTGTTTTCCACCTGTAATAATCAGCTTTCCAGAGCCAAAAAGTAGCACGACCACCTTCGGGACTTCGAGCCGGTATACAAGTCCCGGGAACTGCTCCGGTTCATACTCGATACGGTCAAGGTTAAACCCTACGGCAATCTTGTTGAGGTTAATTCCTGCACCAAGGTCTGCCGATGTAACAATGTTCTGAATTTTATAGGTGAGGTCTTTCGGTATATCGATCTTCAGTCCGCGCAGGAGATTACCCAGGATCTCAAGACCTGTCGACAGGCTTTCAACACTTTTTGCCCCGGTCAGTACGACCTTCCCTGACCCAAAGACGAGTGCAGCAATTTTTGGGTCCTGCATTCTGATAACGACACCCGGAAAACGCTTCTTGTTGTATTCCGCATCCTTAATCTGGGACGCAAGCATGGGGAGATCCAGATAATCTGTCACCTTTGCCGAGGCAACAATATTTTCGATTTTGAGAGATTCCTCTGGCCTGACCTTCATATTTATAAATGCCACAAAACAGT
>JBAXTR010000420.1:0-1507 GCA_037130095.1 Methanomicrobiales archaeon | reverse complement strand
GTGTAATACCTTTCAGGGTCAAACGCAGGGCCTCCTGATAGCCGAGGGATATTTTTCGCATGGGGAACCTTCTGTAAAATTGAATTATTTTTAAGTAATATTATAGGACATGTGGACTGATCCTTAAATCATTCTGTTTTATTTTAGTAAACACAATTCAACTCATTAAAATAGATCGTATTAATTTTCAATACAGGCGTCAATATCCGGTTAATTATAAGATTATCCATTTTCCTTCATGATGACGATGGACATCGAAAAGGCAATTAAATTCCGGCTGTTAAGCATGAAATGTATATTCATTTAACCATAAGTTAATTATACTGATATTTTATTAGCATTAATTTAATAAATTATATTTACTTTCAATATCAAAACTAAAAGGAGTGTTAACTTTATGAATCTGAATAACATCGATGTCAAACAGGTAAGAGACTACAAAGAAGTCATTAAAAAAGATCCAAAGGAAGCGAAGTTCACGGCAAAGATCGAGGGTGACTGGCTCTTGGTGGAAGGTGGGCCCCAGTTCCGCTCTACCGTCAAGGTAAAAGAGGGTACCTATTCTATGGAGGCAAGTCACCCGAATTTTGCAGGCCCTGGTAGCCGACCCGGCCCGATGGCATTTGGTCTCTTCTGGTTTGCCGCGTGCTATTCGAGCACGTTTGTCACCGAGGCTGCGGTACAGAACATCCGGCTTACGGCAGTCAAGACAAAAGTTGAGGCAGATCTTGATTATACAGCCCAGTTCGATCTCGGGGAAAAGCCACTTATCAGTGAGTACCGGGTGATTATGGAAGTATCAGGCGATGTTACCTATGCACAAGTCCAGGATCTGAAGGACTACGCCCTTGGACGGTGCATGGGAATGTTCACCATACAACATGCCATACCGCTCAAAGCAGAAGCCCGTCTCATTCGGTAGATAAGAAATCAGGGGAAGGAAGACCTGCATGCAGAAATTGCAGAAAAAACCGGATCCGGCCCGGGTCCGGAAAATTGCCGAGTCATATTACCTGTCAGGACAGTTCTACTGTTCGGAAGCGATCGTCAAGACCATCAATGACGAATTCGGGCTTGATTATCCAGACGAAATCGTACGTCTTGCATCAGGATTTCCCATTGGTATTGGTAGTGCAGGCTGTGCATGTGGGGCTGTTACCGGTGGTGTTATGGCCATCGGGATGGTCTTTGGGCGTAAAGTGCCAGGTGATCCCTGCATAGACCGGTGCCTTGCCCTTTCCCGGGAATTGCATGCATTCTTCACCCGCCAGCACGGCTGTCTTTGCTGTCGGACTCTTATCCACGGCAGGGTTCTGAAATCGCCTGAACACATTTCTCAATGTGTTTCATTCACCGGGGAAGTTGCAGAAGAAACCGCAAAGATCATTCTCCGGGAGACAGGTGCGTACCCGGAGAACCCGTAAGGATTTTTCAAATAACGATTTATTCGAGGAAAAAATATGAGAGCAGAAAACATGACCTATTTCGATTCGGTAATACCGAATGC
>JBAXTR010000042.1:0-12096 GCA_037130095.1 Methanomicrobiales archaeon | reverse complement strand
TTTATATCTCAACCGTATATATAGGTATTCAATGGCCGAATTACAGGATGAACTCTCAAATATAGCCGAATCTCTGAAATCACTAGGGCTGACAAAGTATGAAGCACTCGTATATATTGCCCTTTTAAAAGTTGCAGGGGCAACTGCAACTGAGATCCATGAGATATCCGGGGTACCACGCGCATCGGTGTACCCCGTACTTGACAGGCTCATCCAGAAAAACCTGGTTTCTGTGTCGAACACATCACCAAAACGGTTCGATGCGATGCCACCGGAGGAGGGAATCAGCAACCTCCTTATGAGTATTGAGGCCAATGCTGAAGAGGCCAAAAAAGTCCTGGCAGATATATTCAGCCAGAGGATAGGGGTTGAACGAGGTACACAGGAACTGATATGGAGCATCTACGGCCTTGATAACATTCATCTCAGGATCACTGACCTGATCCAGCATGCAAAAGAAAATATCCGGATTTTCAGCAGTGTACACTTCTTCACACCCGGTATGATCGAGACGCTTGAGGAAACAGGAAATCGTGTTGAGATAGAAATCATTGTCGACCAGTGGCCCGGGCCGGCGCCACGTAATCTCAGGTTACTTATCAAAAAACCCCCTATTGGTCATGAAATAGGCAATAAAGCCGTTGCAGGAGGGGTATTTTTATTTGACTGCAACCGGGTCATGGTAATTATGGGTCCGCAGGACGAAGGACTGACCGGGCTCTACTCCGAATCTGATGGTTTTGTAAGATTTTTCAGTTCATACTGGCGTTTTTTCAAGGACTGGGCAAGTAGAGAGTAAAAGGAAGAATCCCTGGAAAAATTGCTGGGGTGGATTAATACTCATTGATATGGGTCATTTCACCGGCATCCATCAACCCTTTCATTGCCCTGATTACCTCCCAGCGCCCCTCTTCCCGGATTGCGGCCATCGGGTTCGTTCCACCCACCGCAACAATCCCAAGGTACTGCGGGTCTACCGTAACACCCAGCGCAGGAGTATTTGGCATCCCGACCTCAAGTATGCCTGATAGGTCGCTGCCCGTAAGACTGTCAAGCACTTCCCCGACAAGTGATTCGGCCTCCATATGACATTCCCGGATATTTGCGAGGAGGTTCCCGCTCCCCCGCCTCATAACCGCATTTACCGATGTAAGCTCCTGAGAGATAAGGACCTGGAGGGGATCGATTGTCGTATGCTCGTACATGATCATGTGAATGAACCGTTTCGGGACCCTGTGATCGATCTCGACGATGCCCCCCCCAATCGGGTTCATCGGGATCCCTCTCCTGAGTAACAGGCCGTCAAGAGTGGAGCTGCAGACTGAAACCATGCCGATGCACCCTTCCGGCACCTCGTAATCCTCGACCTTTGCTCCGGGTTGCAGGAACCGCACAAGCCCGCTTACGCTGATACCCGCCCTGTAGCAGTCTTTAAAAATTTTTATCGCAAATTCCAGGTCTTCACTCCTGATCAGGGACAGGTTATAGACAAGAGAACCAGTCCTCTCCTCAGGACTGTAGGTTACCTGCAGGGCAAATTCTTCTATCCGGTGATTGATGAATTTCGGGAGACTTGTCATTGTACAGTTTTCCATCATGAAAGAGAAAAATTGTTCTATAAGACAGGGGAAATGTATTCATGATGGAACACGAGACGCGGGAAAAGGCGAAAAATGCCGTGAAGCTCGTCCTTGAGGCGGCAGGATTCGAGGTTGAGGAAGTGGACGAACCCCTCGACCTGTCGGCGGTCAGGGATGGGGAATATGTGGCAGTGCTCTGTTCGGTAGACACCAACACTATTGCAGAGTTTGACCGGACAAACTACAACCTCGTCATCGGTGGAGAACAGGTACCCTGTAAAAAGCTCCTCTTTACCCTTGACAATACGATCCATACGGAGCATTGCATCGTCTGGGGCGTTAGGGAGTTTGTCCGCCTGTCAGGGGAAGCAGCCCTTGCCAGGGTCCTAGATCGAGAACTTTCACTCACGCTTATCCCGGGAACGGTTGTCGAGGCAGCACCGGAGACAACGCCGGACCCCGTTGAGGCTGAAAACTCCGGTGTCAGTATCCCGCACCTGCCGGTCAAGGTCACAAAACAGAATGCAGAACGGATTTCCGGGACGCAGGGGGCAGCCACCCTGAAGTTCATGCCTCACTGGGTCTACCACTACATGAGCAGCGGGGAACAGGTCTACCAGGACCACCGTATCCCGTTCGATTCTGAAGGATGGGGTGCAATCAATGCGATCAACGGGATAAAACTCGAGGTCGATCCGAAAACGGTCGATAAAGGTGAGATCCCCGGTGATGCCGAAGTAGTAAGCCCCAAAATTACGAAGGACGAGGCAAATTCCAGGGTATTTGGTGAACTGGTTGAGCAACTTACCCAGCATGTGCGGATAAAGCAGGTGAAGGGAGATACGATCTGGTACGAAGAAAAAGTCATGAAACCGGAAAAAAAGAACATCAGTATCGATATCGACCTCGTGCACTTCCCAGTCTGGCAGGTAAGGGGCAAGAAAATTGTCGAGGTGAATGCATTCACCGGCGAGGTCCTTTCCCAGCCAATGGATGAAGGTTGCGAAATACTCTGACCGTTCCATGATTGTTGTCCTTGGAGGTGGCCCCGCGGGCCGCCTCGCCGCAATACGTCTTGCAAATGCCGGAAGGGAGGTGCTGCTCGCAGAACGTGGGGTTATCGGAGGCCAGTGCCTCAATTATGGCTGCATGGTTGTCTGTGCACTGAACGATACTGCACGTGTCATCCGGAACGCATGTGATCTCCAGGGGCTCGGGGTAATTGACCGTACTCCGGAAGTTAATTTTCCCGTATTAATTCGTGAAATGAAAGAGGTCCAGAAAAAAATTGCCGGAATCCTCGATTCCGAGACCCGTGGTACCGGGGTTGAAATCAGGTATGGTACCGATGCAATTCTCCGTGGAAAAGAAGTCCACCTTGGTGATGAGGTCCTCCTGCCTGAGGCGGTGATTGTTGCAACGGGCTCGTCACCCGTAATACCGGATATCCCGGGGATCTCAAAGAACGGGGTTTATAACCCGCATACACTCGCACAGATACACAGGTTACCGGAGAAAATGGTGATCCTTGGCGGGGGTGTTATGGCCGCCGAATTTGCGTATATATTTTCGTCCTTCGGTTGTGAGGTAGACCTGGTGGCACGCAGTGATGTGCTGAAGGTGCTGGACGACAAACAACGGAACGTCGCATTAAAAGAACTTGAGGGAGTCACAATTCATTCCGGGGCATCGCTGCTTAGTGTTAACGGAATTCCGCAGCTGAACTCGGTTTCTGTCCGGACAACTGGCGCCCCGGAGACAGAGATTGAATGCGACGGGCTTTTTATTGCTACCGGGCTTACCCCGCGATCAGAACATATTCATGGCATCGCAAAGGGGGCTTGTGGTGAAGTGCTCGTTAACAAGCATATGGAGACCAGTGTAAAAGGGGTATACGCCGCAGGGGATGTCACGGGCCCGCCATACCTTACCCCTGTTGCCCGCCATGAAGGGATTGTCGCAGCTGAAAACATTCTTGGAAGGGTAACCACGATGGACTACAGGTTTTTTCCACAGTCACTCAACCTGGCAAATGAACATGCATTTTGTGACCCTTCAACCGATGGCATAATCTCTGTGAGTCTTCCCGGACCAGCAGGCCCGGGCACATTCTGGAAAGTCCCAAAAAATACCACAGGCCTTTCCAGAGTCAGTGTGGACCCTGAAACAGGACTTCTCCGGGGAGTGGCAGCATCCGGGCCGGGCGCAGGGATTATCACGAGTTACATCGCGTTCCTGATGCAAAAAGGGTACACTGCAGAAGATTTCTCGTCCTTCCTTGAAGTCCACCCTGAAACTGACGGGGTTCACGGCCTGCTTAATTATCTGTCAGATTACCTGAAACAAAAGAGATCCGGGTAATATAAACAGTCTCTGCAAAGGGGATTTTTCCTTCTTTTTTCCTAACCTGATTGATTATAGTTGCCCGAGCAGACAGGGTAAGCCAATTATGTCTCTTCGTTTCATACATTAACACATAGAGATGGAATCAAAAAACTTTGGGAGTAATGGGGTAATCAGGATCGGGCTGATCCAGATGGAAATGGGTCCGGACCCCGGAGATAACCTTCAGCGTGCTGTACTGAAAGCAGAGTCAGCAATAAACAAAGGGGCAAAGATAATCTGCCTCCCGGAGTTATTCCGCACCCGTTACTTTCCTGAGCATATCCGGAGAGATGCATCAGGCCTTGCAGAGACCGTCCCGGGGAAGTCAACCGAGATCTTTTCGGCGATCGCCAGGCGTTCACAGGTGGTTATTATTGTCCCGGTGTTAGAGAGATCTTCTGACGGACGATACTATAATACCGCTGTCGTAATCGATGCTGACGGGAGCCTGCATCCACCGTACCACAAAGTCCATATCCCGCAGGACCCCGGATTTTATGAAAAGGGGTATTTTTACCCGGGGAACGAGTACCGGGTCTTTCACACCAGTCACGGGTGTTTTGCAGTCTTAATCTGCTTTGACCAGTGGTTCCCTGAAGCAGCCCGCTCCGCCGCCCTTATGGGAGCATCAGTTATTTTTTACCCGACGGCAATCGGTCAGCCCCTTTCATATAATCCCCTTGAAGGGGAGTGGCAGGAGTCATGGGAACTTATCCAGCGGAGCCATGCAATTGCCAATAGTGTCCATGTTGCGGCTGTCAACCGCGTCGGGACCGAAGGGCGTATCCGGTTTTTCGGTGGGTCATTTGTATGCGATGCGTTTGGAAAGGTAATAACCAGGGCAGGCGATTCAGAGGATATCGTCATTGCTGATCTCGACCTCTCGATGAACCGCACAGTACAGGAGTCATGGGGCTTTTTCCGTAACCGGCGCCCCGATACGTATGGGAGTCTCTGTGGTTCACCTTCGGATTCAGGGGGCCGCTTTATTGTCCGAACTGGTGATACCCCGCGAAACACGGGATTTTTCATGCCTGCAGAGTGGGAAAAGCATGAGGCCGTATGGCTCTCATGGCCGCATAATACGGTGACATTTCCCAACCTTGATGCAGTCAGGGACGCTTATATACAGTTCATTTCCGGGATGCACGGATCAGAGACCGTCGAACTTCTTGTCCGGGATACCGGAACGTCGGAAATCGTCAGGGAACGGCTCTGCAATGAGGGGAAAGGGGATTCTCATGTCCGATACCGGGTTTGTGAGTATGAGGATGTCTGGATCCGGGATTACGGACCTACATTCGTCGTGAACCCTGCCATTTCCCAGGTTGCCATGGTGACATGGAATTTTAATGCATGGGGGGGGAAATATGAATCCCTTATCCGGGACGGAAAAGTTCCGGAGCGGATTCATGACTGGCTGGGTCTCCCTGTGTTTTCCCCGGATATTATCCTCGAAGGAGGGTCAATCGACGTCAACGGGAGGGGCACCGTTATGACGAGCCGGTCATGCCTGCTCAATCCTAACAGGAACCCTGAATTATCAGAGTCTGACCTGGATGCACTCCTGAAGGAAAACCTCGGGGCTGAACATGTAATATGGCTGGATGAGGGTATTGCAGGGGATGATACAGATGGCCATATTGATGATTTTGCCAGGTTTACCGGGCCTTCCACGGTTGTCTGTGCCTGTGAGGATGACAGGACGGATGAAAATTACCGTATCCTGCGGGACAATTACCATACCCTGAAAAAGTCTTTCGACCAGGACGGGAACCCGCTCACAGTGGTAAAACTCCCGATGCCGGACAGGGTATCCAGCGGGGATCTCCGGTACCCGGCAAGTTACACGAATTTCTATATCGGCAATTCGGTAGTTATTGTCCCGGTCTTTAACGACCCGCGTGATAGCGAGGCCCTGCGTCGTCTGAAGGCTCTCTTCCCGGGAAGGGAGGTTATCGGGATTAATGCAAGAGCGATGGTCGAAGGGTATGGGACATTCCATTGTGCAAGCCAGCAGCAACCAGGGCTCTGAAATACCGCCAGTTATCTTTGGCCACAGCCAGAAATTCAACCGGGAATTTTTTTTTACCGGGAACTTAATAAAAAGATGGGTTTAAGAGATTGATCAGTAGTGAAATGTGTTGGTTGTAGGGAGATCCTGTGCGCATGTTCTGCGCTTTACCCCTGCAGATCTACCATTTCGCCGGACCGGACCTCAATGCTCAGGTAACTCCGGATACCGGACTAATGTATGCTACAATTGTCAAGGTGGGTTGTGGCGGGTCACTGGTTTTTTTTACATCACTCCTGTATGCCAATTCCATAAGGTCCCTTTAGATCGCCGGGTAACGAATGAACGTATTCGCTTCACCCTTTTCCAAATAGTCAGTAGATCTGCTATCTGGATGATACAATCCCGTGTGGCGGTGGGACGGGCAGTATGGTGCGAATATCTGCAATGACACCGAAAGATCGCTTTCCATGAGGGGCCTGTTTCTCACTTTTTCCGTTTTGTGTCAGGAGTACTCGGCTGGTACCGCCACCACAGGCTGATATGGCAGCCTACATGATTACCGGACCATGCAGATCCGTCCTGGTAACAGGATCCTGACACGAATAAACACTCACTATGTGCCATATAAACGATCTTGCCATGAGCAGGGTGAAAGTGAAAGCCTGGATCAACCGGGATTCAGATTCGGAAATTTCCAGAGATTTTAGTTCCTGATATTGCAGAAAATGTGATTCCAGCATGTCCCGGGACCGGCTTAAAACATAAAACAATATCTATGACCGGCAGATACAACTACTGTATGCCATCCCTGCCCGTAGAAAACAAAGCAAAGGCCTCAGTTAAGAATAAGACTGCTGCTTTCCTGAAATGGAGGGATGATAATAAATGTACATTCCATTTCATCGCACTCATCGTTTTTCTTGCGGTCCTCCCGTTGCTCGAAGATAGTGAAGCTGCAAGGATTTTCACGGATATTCTGCTGGTAATTTTATTATTCTTTGCAGTTCAGGCCATCAGTCATAAGGTGTACCAGATGGTGATCGGGATTGTGCTTGTAATAATTACGATTATTTTTTACGCATTCTACTACCTTACCGGTGTTTCACATTATTTCAACGCCGCGATCGTAATCACCCTGGTATTTTTCATACTGGTGAGCATTGCGATATTTTTAGCAGTGATTCGGGAACGTGAAATCACGAGGGACACGATTTTCGGGGCAATCTCGGTCTACTTCCTCCTTGGCCTTACCTGGGCTATGGGTATCATGGCGATAGAGATTTTTTCACCTGCGTCATTCAACGTCGTAACGAAGAGAACCGACCAGTTGTGGTACATTTCTGATTACATTGGGTACAGTTTCTCAATCCTCACTACCACGGGGAATTACGATGTCGCAGCTCTTACATCAACCGCACGAACGGTGACAATGTTCGAGATGATTATCGGGACACTTTATATCGCGGTCCTTGTCTCATGGCTGGTGGGGAAGTTCCTGATAAAACGGCAGGCCGGAGAATAATTGTATTTTTTGTTTAGGGGAACACGCGTGATTCCGGCGGGACAAAAGAGGATTTATTTTTATTCCTGTCCCTGGTAAATCAGTTGAAACACTTGGCAGCCCTGGTAAAGTTCGGGTCCCAGGCGAAATCCAAGTGGCTTGATACCATTCCAGCAAACTGATTAAAATTTTCCTTGGTTATTCCCGTCAGGCGGGATACAGGGCCCTAGAAGAGTCTTTTTGCTTAGGCTCCTCGTAAATTCAGATTAAGCCTGTCCGTGAACCGGGGGTATAGTAACCGGATGACAAATCCGACCACCAGCACAGATGCAGACACAACAATAATTTTCACCCATTCGTTGAAGGTCAGTGGAACTGTGCCAAAAACTACACCACCATACTGTACAATCAGGATTTGTGCCAGGACAATGAACCCCATTACCACGAAAAATGTCGGGTTGCCTTTGAAGAAGGGCGGCATCTTCCCATCCAGTGCCCTGCAGTTGATACCGTTCCAGACCGCAGCAATGACAAATGCAGCGAAAAATACCGTGCTGATTTCTGCAGGGGTTGTACCACCCAGGAAGGCAGTCTCCATCTGGACCAGTCCGCCGATAATAAAGAATGTACCTGTCACCAGGATTGAAAACCACATGAACGGCGTTATTACCGGCGTGTTTCTCTGGATTGGACGGCGGTTCATCAGCTCATGGTGCGGGGCCTCAGAACAGAGTGCAAATGCAGCAAGCGTATCCATAATCAGGTTTATCCAGAGGATCTGGATAATCGTAAACGGCTCCGGGTACCCGAGAATGGGTGCAATGAATACAAGAAGACAGGCACAGAAATTTATCGTCAGCTGGAACAGGATAAAACGCTGGATATTTTCATAGAGCGACCGGCCCCACCACACCGCATTCGTGATTGATGCAAACGAGTCGTCAAGCAGGATAATATCGCTTGCTTCCCTCGCCACCTCGGTCCCGGCTATCCCCATCGCAAGCCCGACGTCTGCGTTTTTTAAAGCCGGTGCATCGTTCGTCCCATCGCCGGTGACAGCCACGACATCCCCTTTTTCCTGGAGGGCCTGGACGAGGAGCAGCTTGTCCATCGGCTCAGCTCTTGCCATTACATCCAGTTTCTGTGCAACCGCGACCTGTTGCTCATCAGATAAGGATCGGAATTCCTTACCGTCGACAACGAACCCGCCTTTTAAGATCCCCGAGTCTTCTGCAATGGCCTTTGCAGTCTCTCGGTTGTCCCCGGTAACCATCCGGACCTTGATCCCGGCTTCCTGGCAGGTAGCTACCGATTCGGCAATGTTGTCCCGCAACGGGTCACGTATACCGACATAGCCATCCCAGATAAGATCGGATTCGCTTTCATCACTACCTACGATCTCCTTATGTGCAAAACCTAAGGTTCGCATCGCCCGTGATGCGAGCTCGCTGACCCCGCTTAAATCGGGTTTCATTACACAGAGGGAAGCGAGGATTTCGGGGGCCCCTTTGACGAGGAGATACGGGGTATTTCCGATATTTACAACCGTCGACATCCGTTTCCTGTTGCCATCAAAGAGGTACTGTCTGCTGACAGGTGTTCCTGAACGGATCTCCATATAATCGAGTGAGTGCAAACGGAGCCACCTGATCAGAGCCCCTTCCGTTGAGTTGCCGATTACGATGATCCGCCCGTCCCGCTCTTCCAGGAAGGCAGTGCCATTTACAGCAGCATTGAGCGTGATCCATTCAGAAGGAGTATAGGGATGGTTCTCATACAGGGCAGGGTCCCCCGCTGAAGCGTCCACAATTTCCATCTGGTTTTTTGTGAGTGTGCCAGTCTTATCTGTACAGATCGTTGTCGCCGAACCAATCGTCTCACAGGCAATCAGTTTCCTCACAAGGCAGTTGGCACGGGTCATTTTTCGCATGGCAAGGGATAGCGAGAGTGCAACACTCATCGGGAGCCCTTCGGGGACGGCTACCACGATAATAGCGACTGCAATCATAAGGTAATGAAGGACATAATTCAGGGTGTCAAGGTTCAGTCCTGTCAGTTCCCCGATTAAAAGCCCGCGGATTGACAGGCTGACAAGGATCAGGATCCCCATGGTATACCCAAACCTGCTGATAATTCCTGCAAGTGCTTCCAGTTTCTGTTCGAGCGGGGTCGCGGTCGCGTGATCGATACCGAGTGAAGCAGCAATTACACCCATCTGGGCCCTGTCCCCGACTGCCCCGGCGATCATCCGTCCTTTGCCAGCGGTGATAAACGAACCTTTCAGTACCGGTGCTGCAATATCCTTCGGGACCGGTTCACTCTCCCCGGTGAACGCAGACTCATCACAGAAGAGAGCGTCAGAAGTAATGAGCCAGCCGTCAGCAGGGACAGCATCCCCGGCTTCCATGATGATAAGATCTCCCACAACAATGTCACGGGAGGGGACCAGGGCCGGGTGGCCATCCCTGAGTACCTTCACCCCGACGTCATCCCGGTGGGCGTTTAATATATCAAACTCCCTGCTGCTCCGGTATTCGTTAAAAAAGGATATTCCGGTGGCAAGCAGGACAGCGATAATAATTCCGAGGGTATCGTAAATACTAATCCCCTGGATTATCGATACGACCAGGGAAATTACAACCGCAATAAGAAGAATTTTGATGATCGGGTCATCGTATTTCTTCAGGTACTGTTTCCATAACGGCTCCCGTACCGGGGGAGTAATGACATTAGCGCCAAATTTTTCTCGGTAATCGGGGACTTCTGATGACTTGAGTCCGCCTTCACCTGCAAGACGGTTCCGTTCTTCCAGGGATAATATTGTTGGTTCTTTCATTGTTCTCGAAGGATTGGTTGTTTTTAGTAATTTAAGCGTAGACGAATATAGTTGTTCGGGAGGTTGTACTTCACGAACAATAGGAAATCCTCCGGGTTCGATTATTCAATCCGGGTATGAAGATCATACAATTGCAACCCAGATTATCCGTCAGCTGCATGATAACGTACCAATGCAGGTACCACCTATGCCTTCGATTCCATCAATGGAAAATAATGATCGGAAATGTAGATGGCAGCAGTGCACAATCCAGAAAGGTTAAGCGATATTCCGGTATTGATCCGACGTTCCGCAGGTAGAAATTCATAAATAATATTTTTCATAAGGCGACCCCAGTAAAGCAAGTATTTTCTGCAAATCTTCGGTTAAATTTGATATACCTGCAATTTTGTTTCCGTTCAAAACGACAGTAAACTGCCTGACACGCCTGAAGAGGAAGAAGACCCATTTCAAAGTCGGTTTCTGGGTGGGTTTATCCGTTTGGCTCATAACGGTTTCACCAGACTTCTGTAATTCTCGCCTTAAACGGAATTCTACCATTGAGTAGATAAATAAACAAAGGACCAGGATCATTGCCAGGGCTTGGATTCTCGAATTCTTTTTCAGAAAAATCTCGGAAACCCGGAACGATTTATCTTTAAGAAACCGGAATCCGCGTTCCACTGTACCTTGATTTTTGTAATACTCAAGAATCGCATCTGGCGATAGTTCAAGATCATTAGTTGCCAGGACAAATCTTCCTAATTTCTGTTTCTCGCGTTCGATTTTTTCAGAATCCGGCTCTATTTCAGCGGATATCAGATACGAAATGGTCAAAGGTTCGTCGAGTTTCGGGCGACCACGGGTTTTTCGGTTCTTATGTTTTACGGGAACGATGGATAATCCCTGAACCGATATCGGGGGTGTTTCTTCAACCATTTCTCCGCCGCCGCAGCTGCATCTGGTTCACAGACAAACTCATGAGTCGAGATCTTTTTCAATGAAATCCGTGTCTTTTCAATGTCTTTTTCCAGATTTTTCTCAAAGGTCTTCTCCTGGCGATCGTGCATCATTTCAGAATGGAAAATGACCCATTTCTGATTTATATCGGCATAATTTACGATATGCTCGGAAAACGAATAACGGCGATCCTCTGACTTAGTGAATGTAAGGCCCACATTTTCCAACTCTTTCGCCAGGTTGATCGTTGAAGGCACACGACTTATCCAGAAAGTATGTTCTCCCAATAATTGGAGAGTTTCAGAGGTATAAAATTCAGAATCCGCCACGTGGTAGACTTTATCCTTCGTTTGAAGATTTTCAGTTAGCGCCCTAACAATGATCCTGATGGATTCTTTATCAGATTCATTTCCTGAGAACGTTTTGAGGAAAAGGGGAATTCCGTGCTGGTTTGCAGCAATTCCGAGCACGAATCTTTTAAGATCCCATCGACCATCTTTGGGATACCCATACGTGATCTGAACCTCTTCGGGATCGAAATCTGAATCATATTCGCCTGTAACACTGAAATTTGTCGTGTCAATATGGATACAGTGTGAGCCGAATTCGTCTTTCAGGAGGCATTTTGCGACGATCTCATTGAAGAGTTCTGTCGGCCCGTACTCTGCAATGGCATCCAGGGTCCGGCCCAGTACATCGTCGTTGAGCTGATCCCGGCTTATCCCAGGACCAAGAAGTCGACTAACCGCTATATCGTCGAAAAATTTGGGAAAAAGGTAAAGACGGCGTTCAATGAACCCTAATCCATTGAGGGTCATTGCTTTGATGCTTTGCGCGT
>JBAXTR010000419.1:0-1511 GCA_037130095.1 Methanomicrobiales archaeon | reverse complement strand
GTTATATCATCATCGAAGCCACGGACGGACGGTCAGGCATTGAGCATATACGGGCACGCACCCCGGACCTTATCCTCATGGATCTCTCAATGCCGGTCATGGATGGACTAACGATGTTCACTGCGATCCGGGGAGAAGAGCACTTAAAGCACATCCCGGTCATTGCCGTGACAGCCAGGGCGATGAAAGGTGACCGCGAGGAGATCCTGTCCTATGGTTTCAACGGTTACCTCTCAAAGCCTGTTGACGGGGCACTGCTTCTGCAGACGATACACGAGGTCCTCCATGAAACATAGCGGCCCGGTAATCCTGGCCATCGATGACAATAAAGACAACCTTGTGGTATTGAATGCCTTCGTCACTGATGCATTTCCCGGCTCCAGCGTATTTAGCGCACTAAACGGCAAACATGGCATCGAACTGGCACGTGAAAAGGACCCCGACGTCGTCCTGCTGGATATTCTTATGCCCGGCATGGACGGGTTTGAGGTATGCAGGCAATTGAAGGCAGACCCATGCCTTTCGCACATTCCGGTGGTCTTTCTCACTGCGTTAAAAGATGACAGGAAAAGCCGCATCCGTGCGCTGGAGGTGGGAGGCGAGGCGTTCATATCCAAACCGTTTGACGAGGCAGAACTGACTGCCCAGATACGGGCGATGGTGAAGATCAAGGCGGCAAACGAACGGGAGTGGCGGGAGAAAGAACGTCTTGCCGAACTGGTCGCGGAACGGACCAGCCAGCTGGAGAAGGAACTGGCCGAGCGTAAACTCGTTGAAAACACCCTGCACCGGGTAAACCAGAAACTGAACCTCCTCTCCGAGCTGACAAGAAAAGACTTAGCCAGCCATCTCTTCGTCCTGAACAGTTACCTTGGCATTGTTAAAAACCATGCTGCCGGGCAGGACCTGATTATTGACAGCATACAAAAAGCTAAGCAGGCGGCAGAATCAATCAGCGAGATTACAGAAATTACCAGGGACTACCAGGATATGGGTATATATCCCCCGAGATGGCAGAACGTAAAGATGGCATTTTTGCTCGGGCTATCACATACATCCCCCGGGGGAGATCCAGCACAGCATTGAAACAGGAGACCTTGAGGTCTTTGCCGATCCCCTGCTTGAAAAGGCATTCCAGGGCCTTGTTGAGAACTCGTTGGCGCACGGGGAACATGTCACCCGGATCCGGGTCTGGCATACAGGTTCTCCCGAAGGTGTCACCATTGTCTTTGAAGATGACGGTACAGGCATTCCACTTGAGAAGAAAGAGAGCATATTTTTACGTGGTGCGGTTGTCCGTGCTTCGATTCGGAGTCTTATTTTTGTGCAGGAAATTCTTGATATCACCGGAATCAGCATTAAGGAAACTGGTGAGCCGGGTAAGGGAGCCCGGTTTGAGATGACGGTGCCGGGGGGGATGTGGCGGATCGAGAGGAAGGGTACATAATGGATACAGCAATCCGCGTCCTCTATGTTGATGATGAGACAGACCTCCTTGAGCTGAGCAGGTT
>JBAXTR010000418.1:0-1524 GCA_037130095.1 Methanomicrobiales archaeon | reverse complement strand
ACCTTAAAAATTCAACTTATTGATTAGATTCAAAGAATCTCCCTACAAATCCTTTTAAAAAATGAAAAGGCTTATCTCAATTATTGTTGCCTACTACCAGGATCAGACCGCCATAATTTTTAGTACGACTATCGTTATGGATAGTATGCGCACTCAGGTATTTTTCCTGATTTTTGCACTCCTTTTATGTTCAGTACTGGGAAGCGGCTGCATGAACCTGGTACCCGGGGATTTAGTGTATAAATCGGGAGCATTAACATTCACGATCCGGAGTGAAGAGGCCATTCCTGACGGGGTTCTCGAAGTCGCCATTTTCCGGTTACAGGACTTCAACCAGGTCAAACTTTCAAGGAATGCCGATAATTTTCCACTTAAAGCTGGAGATAACCTGGTTACTATTCCAATTGCACTCCAAAGCGGAAATTACCGGTGTTTCATTTACATAAGTTCTGGGAATACACGCTACCCGGTGGTGATCAGGGATTTTGAAATCTGATCTGCAATCTTTAATTAAGGCTGCAAGAGGCCTCGGCCCTTCGGATGTTGTTGTCAGGAATGCTGAACTGTATGACCCGTTTACATGCGGCTGGGATCTTGTGGATTTTGCAATTCAAGACGGGATAATACTTGGATCAGGTAATTATTCAGGTAACCAGGAAATAGACTGCAAAGGGGCCCGGGTGGTTCCTGGATTAATTGATTCCCACGTCCATATCGAGAGCTCCCTTCTTTGTCCAGCAGAATATGCCCGCCTTGTTGCCCGGCATGGAACGTCGACTGTGATCGCTGACCCCCATGAGATCGCCAATGTACTTGGAAAAGACGGGATAGACTACATGCTGCAGGCATCGCAAGATACCGGGATTGATTTTTTTTATATGCTGCCGTCCTGCGTCCCATCGACACCCGGGGATACCGGAGGTGCAACACTGGAGGCATCGGACCTTGTCTCGTTTATTGGAAGGGATGGTGTAATTGGCCTGGGTGAAATGATGAATATGCCGGGGGTCCTGTCGGGCGATCCCGGGGTACTAAAAAAACTTGGAATCTTCGCGTTAATTGATGGCCATGCGCCAATGCTTTCCGGTCATGACTTAAACGCCTATATCCTTGCCGGACCTGACAGCGATCATGAATGTACACAGGCTGCCGAAGCACGGGAAAAACTCTCAAAAGGGATGTATATTTATCTCCGGGAGGGGTCAACCGAGAAGAATATCAAGGCCCTGCTCCCGGTTGTCACCCCTTGTTCGGTTTCAAGGTGCACATTTTCCACCGATGACCGCCACGCCGATACACTTATGACCCTGGGGCATATTGATGGGATAATCCGCACGGCCGTGTCAGAAGGACTGGAACTTGAACTGGCTCTCCGTATGGCGACATTATCTGGTGCCGAGAGGTTTGGATTACATGACCGTGGGGCAATATCACCCGGCCGGGTAGCTGATTTCTCAATCCTTGACACCAGGAAAGAATTCTATGTAACAAGGACATTCAGGCGTGGAAAAGAGATCCTCTCCA
>JBAXTR010000417.1:0-1528 GCA_037130095.1 Methanomicrobiales archaeon | reverse complement strand
AATTTTTCATTTTTCATTATTCATCGTTCATATATTTTCTTACTGTTCATTTTTCTTTTTTGCAGAGCGGAATATTTCCCAGAAATTGGTAAAATCACGCTGGTAAGTAATCCCGACTCCCTGTGTATATTGCGAATTATTATTTAAGATAGTAAGGGTATTGGTTCGGTTAAAAGCATGCACTCTCCAGCGACGGTTTTTTGTGAGGAGATATTCAATATTAATATCGCCTACGATGGTGCTGGATTGGTTATATGTTTGGTTGTTATATGAGTTCATCCCGAACGTTCCGTCGATAAGCAAACGGTCGTCGAATAATTGGGTGGATAAAGCCACATCAAACTCCTGCTGGGTAGTAGAGGTTCCCGGCCGGTAATTGATCCCTACATTCACATTCTGTGATATTTGTGAAAGCCAGCTGTTGATCTGATTCGTTACCAGCGACATGGAAGTTGAGCCAACATCCACAGAAGAGCCAGAAGTGGAAATAATCGGTTTAAATTGATTCATAACCATCAGATAAACAACCTGTTGTGTCATTTCCGATGCATTATTTGTATCAATCACGCTGAATACCTGAGTCCGGATATTTTCTTCTACATTGGGAAGATTCATCCCGAAAGAAATATCAGGATTCATTAGTTTTCCTTTCAGGCGGATGATACATTCCACAGGGATTCTGATCCCTTCCTCTTTAGGATCAGAGGTTAATCCCTTCATAGGCGCCTTCGTTTTATATACCGCAGCAACAGAGAGATTCGCATCGGCAGGATCTCCCGTCCAGGAAATCTGGCTGCCTTCCTTGATCGACATGGGAAGCCTTAGTATATTTTTCAACTGGAATAAAAAAGAGCCCTTCTTCAGAAAGTAGATTCCCGATAAGGTAAATGGCGTATTCGGCGTCATGTGCATCTGCAGATTACCGGTTCCTGTTGCCTTGAGATTTCCCAACTGGTCGGGGAAGTACACTTCTACTTCTGCATTCGGGTTTACAAGTATACCAAGGTCCAGCGTTATTCCGCTTGTAGTTTTTCTCCGGATTTTTTCCCTGGAATCGACTGAGTCCTTTGAGGGTTGAATAAAGATGATATAATCATTTTGCCCTATAGACTCTGTCATATTTATCGGGATCACCACATGTGTTTTACTTCCAGTCTGAGCTTTTACCCGGATTGAAATATTCTCAATCGGTCCGTCAATATTAACGGTACCTGAGCCCCTTGCTACCCCATAGAAAATATTATTCTGAGCCCTGGAATTATTGAAAGCGCTGAAGTCATTAAGATCGATTTTCAAACCAAGCCTCATGTCTCTGAAGTAATGATGCGTGATCTTCCCGTTTAATATCGCTTTATTCCCGAGTGAATCAAAAAGCACAATTTTATTAAAGTCAAAGGAGTTTGAGTCAACCTTGACAACATCACTCAAGGTGTAGGAAACATTCAGATAATTAATCTTGAACTCCGTTCTCATTAATCTGATTTGCCCGCTGAGAAAAGGCTTCTCGAAAGTTCCCAGGATCTTTATC
>JBAXTR010000416.1:0-1532 GCA_037130095.1 Methanomicrobiales archaeon | reverse complement strand
ACGTATTGTTGTATTTTATCTATAACCTACCAAGGTAGTCATTTTACCCTGCCATGACCCGTTACACCCCTTTGCGATACCTATTTTGTAATCCGGGATCCACTGAGTAGGTAATGGCCTCCTGTGTCCACCGGATAGAAGTCCGCTATACCAAGGACCCCCGTGAAAAGACCCGGACAGACCGGATACGGTCGCTTGGTTTCCCGATTGACGAGCTGCATCTTGTTGATGTCTATACGATCACATCAGGGTCCCATGGTTTTTCGAATGATGAGCTCAACCAGATCGGTTCGCAGCTGATCAACCCGGTGGTGCAGGAGTTTTCAGTAGACCGGCCATTTCTGGCTGATTTCGATTATGCTGTTGAAGTCGGGTACCTGCCAGGAGTGACTGATAATGTGGGGACGACAGCCCGGCAGACTATTGAGGACTTTTTCCCGGGGAGAGGAGACATTGTGGTCTATACCTCCCAGCTCTTTTTTGTGTGCGGGAAATTGTCTCCCGGGCTTGAACAGAAGATTGCCTCGACCCTTTCAAACCCTCTTGTGAACAGGGTACATTCAAAGACCCGCCAGGAATATGGGACCTCTGGAATGGACCGGGAAGTACCCCTTGTCCGGTTGCATGAACTGCCGGCTGCCGGTGAGGTAGACCTTAACATCGACGACCGGGAACTCTCACGGATCGGGAAAGAGGGGATATCAGACCCGGTGACCCACCAGCGGCGTGGACCCCTGGCTCTTGACCTTGCCCAGCTGCACGCGATCTGCGATTATTTCACGAAAAAGGGACGAAATCCAACAGATGTGGAGCTCGAGTCGCTTGCCCAGACATGGAGCGAGCACTGCAAACATACGATCTTTGCATCGGCAATGGATGATGACGTCCCGGATGGGCTTTACAGGACCTATATCCAGGCGGCAACAAAAAAAATCCGGAAAGCGAAAGGGGAAAAGGACATCTGCCTGTCGGTATTTACAGATAATTCCGGTGCAATTATCTTTGATGACCAATACCTCGTTACTCATAAGGTCGAGACCCACAACTCTCCATCGGCGCTCGACCCGTTTGGCGGTGCCCTGACAGGAATTGTCGGGGTGAACCGCGATACTATCGGGTTCGGGCTTGGGGCAAAGCCCTGCATTAATGTGTACGGGTATTGTGTCGGCGACCCTGGATCAGAACCGGCATTGTTCCGCGGCAAAAACATGACAAACCCGATACTCTCCCCGAGGAGGATCCTCGACGGGGTTGTTCACGGGGTGGGCGTCGGGGGAAACTGCTCAGGTATCCCTACCCCTCAGGGAGGGGTATATTTCGATGACCGTTACGTGGGAAAACCACTGGTTTTTGCAGGTACGGTTGGGGTTATGCCACGTGAACAGGCAGGGAGAAAAATGTACCTGAAACAGGCAGAATCCGGCGACCTGATTGTTGTTGCCGGGGGCAGGGTGGGAAAAGACGGGATCCACGGCGCCACCTTCTCATCAGAAGCGCTTGACCCCGGAAGCCCGGTCACCGCGGTACAGATC
>JBAXTR010000415.1:0-1540 GCA_037130095.1 Methanomicrobiales archaeon | reverse complement strand
GACTTTGGAGTATCTGAAAAAAGTGATAATAAAATGAATGATCAGAGTATTTTCTTCCCTGCGTCGGCACCGGCCTTGACCTGGAAAACATCAGAAATCTTCATGATTACCGCAGATTTTGGAGTCAGGCTGGGCCGGAGTTCCTTCATCCACGCTACATCTTCGGAAAATATCTTGTCATTCGTATGGATGGTCACGGCACCCTTGATCTGGTAACCACCTTTTTCACCCCAGTAGGATATCGCAGCCTTCGGGTTCTCTTTCAGGTTCGCAAGGGTCTTATTGAAAAACTGGTCGGATATCAGAAGCGTTTCGTCGTCCAGGAGTTTGAATGCCCCGATCGGGACAACGTTCGGGATGCCACCTTTTGAAGATGTTGCCAGGAACACGATCTTCATCACTGCAAGGGATTCCTTGATCTCATCGGTCAGTTTTACCATGAAAATGTACCTCAGCTCATACTACTTCAACAATGGCTCATAATGGTTTGTAGTTCCTGCGAAGGACTGCAACCGGAATTCATGTCAGGAATGAGAACCCATGCTGTAGCATGGCAGGTCTGAAGAAGTATCACGAAAACGAACGTTGCCACACCAACCCTGATACGGACTTCACACCATCCCGGGATCTGGCCTGTATCCCCCTGACCAGATCAAACGCAGACGAAGCAGCCCGTATTTACCGGGATGTTTTTCTTGCAGACGAACCCACGACACATACCCGGTCACCTGACCCTGCCAGGTTCCTTCACTACGGGCGACTATATACCAGGTTTCTTTCTGGAAAAAACCTCAGTTTCTTAGTCCGGGATGAGCGGACACACGATCCAGCGGGGTTCATCTTCTGCGTTGATATGACCGAGACCCTTGAAGACGTCGGAGAATGGGCGACCCTGATACGGGAGGATTTCCGGGAAGTAATGACCATGATCAATGAACTGGAAGACCGACACATCAACCTGGCCGGGACCTCGCCGGGATCAGCGCTGCATATCTTCCAGGTCGGGGTCGAAAGGAAGTACCGTGGCCGCGGCATTGCACAGTTCCTGATCCGCCAGGCGCTTGTCAATGCACGGGAACATGGGTTCCGGCAGGCCGTCGCGGACTGCACCAGCCGGTATTCCCGCCGGTGCTTTGAACAGTGCGGGTTTCATGAGGTGGGGTTTTCCTCCTACGAAGAGTTTAGCATGGACGGCAAACGGTTTTTTGCCGGATGTGAAGGGGGGATTTACCTGATGAGGAGGAATATCTGAACGGTTTAGTAGTCCGGCATCCTGCGTGGGGTGGATGATCGGGCCTACAGAATAGTTTTCGATGAGAAAAGACCATTACCGGTAGCAGGTGGAATATAAAAAAAGGATGAATCACGGACATAAAACATGTGACGATGTACCGGTTCTGCACCGGGTAATGGTATTAGCGACGTTCTGCAAGGAGATAGACGGCTTTATGAGGATCGGGCCTCCCGGAAACGTCAATTGTTTTTAACTCCTTTATGATAAATTCCGGGGAAAACAGGTCCCGTATTTCTTCTTCAGATG
>JBAXTR010000414.1:0-1555 GCA_037130095.1 Methanomicrobiales archaeon | reverse complement strand
AGGTTATAATCAGCGCCTTTTTCGATAAGGTCCAATAACGCACGGTGGACCATCTCCCGTTCGGGAATTCTTTCCTCAATATCATCAATCGAAATAATTCCCCCTGCAGTTCTTGGAATCGAAAATATCCTGAATGCTTCCTCCGACGCCCAGACCGCACCGGTTGCAATATCCAGTTCCCAGCTGCCGGTATGTCCGATCTCCTGCGCCATCCGGAGACGCTCGTTGTTGTTTATTATGGCATCTTCAGCCAGTTTGGATTCGGTGATATCGATATGAGTGCCGACCGTCTTGTGGGTAAGGTTTCCATCCGTGTCCCGGAGAGTGCGGCCACGTGACCATATCCATACCCAGTGTCCATCCGAATGGAGCATGCGGAAATAGTTCTCGTATAGTCCGAGAGAACCTTTCGCAAGATAATCCCTGAAATGCCGGGCTGCCCGGCCCTGGTCTTCCGGATGAAGAAGGTCAATCCATAATTCCTTGAGGTTCTCTGCACCCGAAAAATCAAACTGATCGATCTCACGTCCAAGCATGGAGAGGTATTCAGGGCTGCACCACAGGAAACCGGTATCATCATGGAACTCCCAGGCACCGGTGTTTGAAACTGAAATAAAAGCTTTATAACGTTCCCCGGCCTCGCTCACATCTTTTTCAGCTTTCCTTCGTTGTACAGCATACCTGATTTTATTGATCAGTTCAGTAAACTGGGCCTCGGGATCGCCCCCTTTCTGGAGGTAAAAGTCGGCACCATTGTTGATTGCATTGATGACCACCTCTTCCCTGCCCTTCCCGGTAAATAAAATAAACGGTATCGACCCAAATCGTGTCCGCACCGCAACAAGGAACTGGATACCATCCATCCCCGGCATCTGGTAATCAGAGATGATGGCATCAAATTGTTCTTTTCTGATAAGATCTAATGCAGAAAGGGCCGAATCAATGGTTGTAACTGAAAAATCCCCGTTCCCCTCCAGAAACAGCCTGCCGATCTCCAGTAGCCCGGGTTCGTCGTCAACGTAGAGGATACGTGGAGCTCCTGGCATATCAAGTGAATTATTCTCTTCTCAATACATATGAATTTGCAATTGCCTCGCTGAGAACCAGGACCTGATCATCCCCTTATTTTCACCTTAAACACCGCTCCTTTTTCTCTTCCCAGGGATCGGAGTTATTGGTTCCGGCTACCCTTGGTCCTTGCTTCACCCGTGTGTTTTCGCGATCCCTGAACGGCATTGTACCGTAACTGGAATCGCCTCCTTCCTGCCATTCCAGGACGGTCACCCGTGATCAGGGATAGCCGGTCATCATTGAGAATCTGCAGCGTCGCATACCGCCCGCAACTGATCACATGCAGGGCCCATACAAGCCGTCGCAACGCAGGGCGTGAAAAAAGCTGTTACTTACCCTGTTCTGCCGGTTCTTCTTCGTAAATGAATACTTCTTCGATAAGGACCCCGAAGTGCCGGGCTATCCGGAATGCAAGGTCAAGAGAAGGGACATATTTCCCTTTCTCAATGGCAAGGATCGTCTGCCGGTTGACGCCAATCAATAG
>JBAXTR010000413.1:0-1556 GCA_037130095.1 Methanomicrobiales archaeon | reverse complement strand
ATATATAGCCATCTAATTCAGGATATCCATGAAATGAATAACCACCATTGGAAACGGATACATATCCATTTTGGTAAAAAAGGAATTTCTCATGTTGAGTGTCTTTTTTTATTGTTACCGGCTTCTCTGGTGTCAACCTTTTTAAGAGGGTGAGTGAAAAATAACTATCAATGCCATCAAATATTTTCTTTTTAATAATGTCGCTGGTAATTAATTTTGACCCGCCCTCCCATTCTTTTTGAAATTCAGTAATATTCTCAATGAACGATACGAAATGGTCAATTATCGTTGTACTGGAAACCTCAGTGAGGGTATTATTTATAATTTTAATGAACCGGCAACTGTCAATCCCGATATCATAACGGATAAACCCATCCTCCTTTAGTTTTTGAATAACTCTCACCCGATCAATCTTTATTCCTTTGTATTGGCCTTCACGGTCCTTTTCAATGCTGTAAAAATCATGGTCGTGTTTGGTCTTCTCGCTACCTAAAGACTTGCTCACTGAACCACCAACATTCTTGTTATTGATAGCTTGACTGCTTTTTTTGGACCATTTTGTTTTTATTGGAATAATCTTTTGAAGTTTCTCAAAATAGTGTTCCTGGGTGGCAACGGGTAAGCAAGTGACCAGGGAGGAGATCTTCTCAATGTGAAGGACCATTTTTTCCGGTTCACTTTGATCAGTCTTCGCTATATCGGCCAATGAGAAGATATAATCCTGTTTGCTCTCTTTTTCGTAATCGATAAACTGTTCCATACTTTGGAAGAAAGAATCAGGATCATGTTTCTCAGCTCCCTGCGGCAATGAAATGATTTTACAATGTACTGCGGCTTGTATGATATTTTCAGCAGAATGTTTGACGGCCTTTTGACCTGATTGATTAGGGTCTGAGTCTCCTATGATAGTGATCGTGGTGGTAATCTTCTTCAGTTCACTGATTTGTTGCTGTGACAGGGCCGTTCCACAAGTGGCCACACAGTTATAAATTCCTAACTGCTGCAGTCTGATCACATCGGCATATCCTTCTACCAGGTATGCGTTTTGTTGTTCCTTGATTGAGCGGTAAGCTGTATGAAAACCATACAGGATCGAACTTTTTTTGTATGCAACCGTTTCCCTTGTATTGAGGTACTTGATCTTATCTTCATTGCCCGACCAAACTCTTGATGAAAAGCCGCAGATTCGGCCACTACGATTCTGAATAGGGAAAATGATACGATTTCGGAAATAATCAAACGTTGATATTTTTCCTTCTTTTTCGCTGGTACTTACCAAGCCGGCATCGATGAGAAGTTCTTTCTGATACCCTGCCTTTTTTGCAGCATTTTGTAAATTGTTCCATCCTTCAGGGGCAAAACCGATATTAAAATTAAAAATACTCTCATCGTTCCATCTGGATTTAAGATAATCCAGGGCTGGGGTGTTTTCACTCTTAAACAGTTGCTCACTAAACCATTTTTGCGCCCAGGTGTTTACAACGAAAATTGCTTCTTTCTTTTTTTGCTCTGCAGTTTCTTGCTCAGTCATGGGTTTTTCATGAATGATTATATGA
>JBAXTR010000412.1:0-1563 GCA_037130095.1 Methanomicrobiales archaeon | reverse complement strand
CCGTACCTTCAGTATCGACCAGTGCAACACCCGCGAATGTATACACCATTGCCCGGGTCGCCCCGGCAGACTGAAGAAATCTGCGGGTGACAAGGTCTTTTAATTCCATCGAAAGATCATGAGGATGGATATCCGACATCTCTTTTATTCGTGCATGGGTTACGCTGCCTTCGATGGCAACAGTAGCAAGAGCAAGTTTCTGCTCTTTGGACAATTCATTGAATTCCGATCCGAACCGGCTTTCGAGACTCTTCATCACCGCATCGGGAAGAAGGCTCATCATCCGCATCACAAGGATCGTCTGTTCAGGGATGTATCTCTCCTTGAGTTCCGGAAGACGCCAGAGCTGTTCTTTCCAGTTCTGGAAGATTTTCGGAAGGCCGGAACCCGCCCGTTCTCCATAGCCGATGAGATCGAACATTGTCTGGAGGTTCCTGTTGCGGCAATCACTGTTACCCCCATGAATTGCGTCTTCAACCGGGACTCTCATTGTACCTGGATTCCGGAACGAGAACATATCCGGTCGCTTGATGATGAGGATCGGGACGGTCCCGCTGTAATCCGCATGAACGAGCGTATTGGTCAGAGCTTCACGCAGGGCTTCATGAACCGGGGTATCATCGATGCGGGAAGGCCCAGCCAGTTTGAACGGCACTTTGAGATCCCGGTACAGTTTCTGGATGGCAATCTGGAAGAAGTCGTAGAGATTGCCGGACCAGGTGCCGTCCGTGGTGACCCGGTCCACCCACCGGGTCCCGTCATCGTCTTCCGCTCTACGCTCCTGGTAATCAACAAGATAATACGGAACTGCATCGAGGATGGACCTCAGTTTGCCGAACATCAGGAGCCCGGCAAGGGTCAGTCCTTCCTCTCCTGATGCCCGATCCCGCGTGATCCCTCCAATCGACCGAAGGAATTCATGGTCATCGAGGCTGTTCCACGGGTGCGTGGGCTTCGTGCTTCTGAATCTGTTCCGATAGGACCGGAGCGTAGTGCTGTCCAGATCGTTTTCCGTGAAATGAGAGAGTAATTTTGCATCCCGGGATTCTTCGACCTGCTCGGCAATCATCCGCTTGACGGTAGCTTCGTCGCAAACGTAATCCCCGGAGAAATTCCTGCGGAATGTCCCGGTTAAGGGATTTTTCCCTACGTATACCGGTTTCTGCTCGCGGCGGGCCGGTGGCACAATGATCCTGATGTATTGTTTACCCTCGTGTGTACCGACAGAAACATTGTCGTCTTTTAAGGTGTTGATGCTGACCTTTTCACGGTTGTTCAGGTTGCTCCACAGTTGATCGATAACCCGGCCGGGTTCGGTGATCCCGGTCAGGACGAATTCGCCGGGGGAGACTTCCTGAAACCCGAGAAGGGCAATGCCGCCCTGGGTGTTGGCAAATGCGCTGTATGTAGGAAAAAACGATTCAGGTAGTTGGCCTCTTCCGTCTTCTCCTGCTGCTTTTTTGATCTCAATGTAGGTGCTTTCGGCAAGATCTTCGATATCCAGCAGTTCGGCGATTTCCTCGATAGTCATCTGCGGTTGGGAAGGCATGGGAGAAGATCCTT
>JBAXTR010000411.1:0-1584 GCA_037130095.1 Methanomicrobiales archaeon | reverse complement strand
GAGTGCGATCAGCATTGCAAGTGCAATGACAATAACGCCAATAGTTTTCATTTATGTTCCTCCTACATTTTATGCTGATACTCTCAGCATCAACCAATGTTTTTAGCTACGGATACATAATAACCTTTCTCTCTGAATCCCCCAAAGAATGGGGATTCCAAGATAAAGGGTTCATTTAACCGTTCATTTGTAGTGTGTAACCGTCCGGTTATACCTATCTCTCATATATTAATCTACCTGTTATGGGGCTGTGCTCCAACCCGGAATCAGGTTCAATCAGGGAATAAATAATGTTCCGGCAGTTTGGTATGAATCCTGTGGTACCAGGCGATTGGTCGAATATACGCGACTTGGTGGGCTGAAATATGAATTAAACGCTGGACATAGGGAATTGGTGCCCGGCGTTTCACGATCTCACGGGAAATGAAATTCGCGCATGGGTGGGTGGGACTGCTGCTTGTCAATGAAACCTGGATGAATAATTTCAGAATGCAACCAGATCATCCGGATTCCGATACTGTCGGTGGATATGCGTGAGATTATTTTCTCGCGACGGTGATGTACCCGCTATGGCAGACACTTGTTGACGGGCGTGTGCCCCTCTTAGTCCTTGTCATCACCCGCTCGATCAATTCGTAGGCGGTGATCTCAGGAAATAGTCCCTCCATGGAGTCCATTACCACGAACATATGCTCAAGGAACGGTGTGTAGCATGCAAGGTACCCTCCGGGACGAATCAGTCGTTCCGCATGTCGTACGTGTTCCCCGGTCAGTGTCATATCGAGATGTACAACATCATATTCTCCTTCAGCCGCAAGGAAGTCGGCAGGAACAACCCTGACGTTGTCGAGACCAGCATCCTCTATATTAGATGCGGCAAGCTTTGCAAAGTCCGGCCTGTGTTCGTAGGTGGTCACCGTCCCTGAAACACCGCCAAAGTAGATGGCTGCGATCCCGCTTCCCGTACCGGCGTCAAGGACATCATCCTTCTTGTTCATCCCGGTGCAGGCGATAACGAGCCCGATGTCCTTCGGGAGCATTGGGGCACCGCTACGGCGTGCGTGCTCAAAAAAATCGGCAGGTCGTGGAATTTTTATGGTAAATTCAGATCCTTTGTGACTGGTAACCGTGGTCCCCGGGGTTGCTCCCGGAAGGACGCCGAGGTCGATCATACCGAGGTCGGTGGAAAGTTGCCCCTGCCCGGCACGGACAAAGTACTTCCGGTTGTTGCCGACGAGGAGGACCCGGTCCCCATGTTCAATCATGTTGATGAGAGCCTCATTATTGCTTCGGCAATATCGCCCTTTGTCTCAGCAAGTACTTTTTTGGCTGCCTCCTCGGTTGCACCAGTCTGGTCTGCAACGAGGCGGACATCCTCTGCCGGGATCACCGGTGCAACTGGTTCGAACCGAGGCTCACCAAGGACCTGGTAGGTTGTGACACCCTGCATGGTCATCGCCGAGACCTCGGCATTATCAAAAATATACAGCCCCTTCGGGGTGGTGATGACGATCTGGCTGACATCTTCAATCTGCTCGACCTGCATCCCGAGCTGTTTCATCATCTGCTTCATCTTTTTCGGGT
>JBAXTR010000410.1:0-1589 GCA_037130095.1 Methanomicrobiales archaeon | reverse complement strand
GCCATGAACAGGCTTACCATTACCGTGAATGTAAAATTTACCAATAAAACCGATTCAAAACAAAACTGGGAATCACTTTTTTCCCGGTATCAGGATTATGCCAGCAGCTATAATCTTTCATCAGTGCAGGAGGGATTGATCAAAGATATCACAGAACAACTTGTTCAGGATATTTTCAATAAAGCGGTTGTCAACTGGTAACATGAAAGGCACTTAACGACCATGAACAGCCAGCAATTTTCAGAATTTCTTAATAATCCCGGGTCAACCAATGCCCGGAGCTTAGTCCTTCTGGAAGATGTTGTTAAACGATATCCCTATTGCCAGTCGGGTCACTTGTTATATACCTACAACCTGTTCAGGGAAGAAGATCCGCAATATCCGACACAGCTAAAGAAAGCCGCAGCCTATTCTGGCGACCGCAGAATCCTGAAAGGTCTGATCGGGTTGGAAAAAAAAGATGCGTTGCCTGTTTTACCTCCGCAACCCGTGAAAAGTTTTGTTGTGACCTGGGAACTTACCCCAAAACTTTCAGAAGCTGAAATTTCTAATCGTCTTGCTGCTTCAGGAACTCAGGTACGTATGACCCAGGAAGAATTACTTGCAATTGTCAAGAAGCGTCTTGCCGAAATTAACGCAGAGAAAAATCCCGGACAGTCACTATCGCCCGACAGCCTCGTTCCCGGCCTTGCCGGTGGGTCGTCAGTTTTGCCTGGTATGCAAACAAGCATTATCCCAACTTCTGCACCCAATGCTTCCAAAAAAGCGCTGATCGATAAGTTTATTCTTGAAGAACCAAGAATATCAAAACCGAAATCTTCTTTTTTCAGCCCTACCGAGAGTGCCATCAGAAGCAACTTTGATGATGAGGAAATTGTAAGTGAAACCCTTGCTCAGTTGTACGCCAAACAGGGCAATATACCGAAGGCAATCCATATTTATGAAAATTATCCTTGCTTAATGAAGAAAAAAGTCGTTACTTTGCAGCCCAAATTAAACAGCTTAGCTCCTGAAAATTAATTTGGAAAAGAAATAATAGTAAGTCGTAAATCGTAAATCGTAATTTCAAATGGGTCTTTACATTTTAATCTCCGTCCTCATTCTGATCGTTTGTGTGTTAATGGTGCTGGTTGTTTTAGTCCAAAATTCCAAAGGAGGAGGATTGGCTTCAAACTTTGCTTCATCCAACCAATTCATGGGTGTTCGTAAAACTGCCGATTTCCTTGAAAAAACCACCTGGACATTGGCCGTTGCCCTGCTCGTCCTGAGTCTTTTCTCTATTTTTGTCATTCCTAGTAAAAGTCAGGGGAAAGCAGAAACACAACAAAGTGAAATCCAAAAACAGATTGACGAAAGTAAAACTGCTCCGATCAAGGATTTTCAGTCACCACCCGCTCAGAAGAAATAACCCTGTACAGGCAGTATTCCAGGCTTTAAATTTGTGTCAGATTGTCAGCACAGTCTGACATTTTTATTTTTACCGGGTTCTCAACTGAAAAAATGTCCAGATTTATCCATTTAATGTCTTTTGGCATAAAATATGACCATAGTGATTTGCCTTACTAAAAGGTAATATTTCGTAATGTTTA
>JBAXTR010000041.1:0-12181 GCA_037130095.1 Methanomicrobiales archaeon | reverse complement strand
GTTATGAGTAAACCGGCAGCGCCCACCGAGTAACCGGAGGACAAGGATGGTCACGATCCGGGTCGACGGGGAAAGCCTGGAAGTACCGGCGGGAAGCAAGCTCTCTTCCGTTATCACGGGCAGGAACCCTGGCTGTTGTGTCGCAGTGATCCGCCCCGGTACCCAGGAAAAGGAGAAAACAGAAAATCTCCAGGTTATTACAACGAAAGGGGAGATACGTCTTGAGATCCCTTCATCAGGCCGTATACCCCTCGATACCCCCGGTTTTATCGGGAGCCTGAAACTGCACTGGGAAGACCGGTACAGTGCTGCATTCGGACCATTCCCTTCTGATATTATCCCGGACAGGAGGCCGCACCTTTACGAGCGGGGGGACGTTATCCTCGGGTGCGGAGGTTATGATCCAAAGCAGTCATACCTTGTTTTCTCCAGGATGCGCCATTCTGCGGACCATGGTGCCGGAGAAAACGGGGGAGTAATCGGAAAAGTAGTATCAGGCCGGGGAGTACTTGACCATTGGAGTGCGGGAGACAGGATTACAGAGTTAATCCCGGTCATCGCATGGGCCGATACGACTCGCTCGTTTACAACTACTGACCCGGAACTCCTGCTCGAAGAAGGGATGCAGATCGTTACCCATGTCGATCTCGCCGTGCAGGGTTACGGGGAAGACCATATCGCGACTGACTGCGCAAAAAGTGTCGAACATCTTCTTCTCTCGCTGGAAGAGGGGACATTTCATGTTGGCAGGGCTGCGAGCACCCATATCTTCGATAGCCGCCGTACTGAGACGGATGTACCAGCGGAATTGAAAGATCCGAGGCGTGAAGGGACGGTGACCATCAGGACAAAAGGCCAGTCGAGAGGGGCTGTATATATTTACACGGCCGATGTCCCGAGTACCCCGGCCCATACCGTCGTGGCCCAGGTAGTCCACGGGATAGAGATCGCCCGCCTGGCAAAGGCGGACGATATTTTCTCTGTCAGGGCATCACCACCACGGTTTGACCTGATCGGACTTCCGCTCGGGGATGCCCTGAAGATTGCAGCTGCAAGAGGAATTAACACAAAGGTTGACAATCAGGAAGGTGACCGCGTGGTAGTCGGGCAGGTACCCGGGACTACACTCGAGGTCCTGGCCGGGGGTTCGGTATCGCTGATTACAGAATCACTCTCAAGGGTGATTGATATCGTCCTCGATGACGTGAATGCACCGGACTCCTGCGCGATATTCCGTTTCCTCACCGGACTCTGGTCGCATGATGTCGGGCAGGTCCCGGCATTCTTTATTTTTGATGACGTCTACCTTTTCAAACCGGTAATACCTAAGGGTGTTAAAATCATCCCGGAAAATACCCCGCAGGACGAGGTCCCGGGAGGAGCCCTTGCCATTACCAATGAAGCAAGGAAGGGAGCGGGACTTATCGGGATCCGGGTGTCTTCACACACGGAATTCGGGCCGACATCCGAGCCATTTGAGGGAACGAATATCATCGGCCGGGTCACGAACCCCGCCGTGCTGAAGAATATCAGGGAGAAAGATATCGTGTTTATCAGGGAGGTAAAGGGATGAGCGAATACATTCCGCGTTACCAGGGGACGGTGACGAAATACGTATTCGTTGAGTCACCGGAGATGACACCACAGGACCTGGCCGTCAGGGCATATGAGATCTCGGAAGGTGCGATGATCAAGGAGACCTGTTTCGGGCTCCAGATCACGGGAACTGCAGAGGAAGTGGAAAAGATAATCGGAGCATTACGGGAGCTTGATCCCGATCACATCTTTGTAAAAGACAGGGGGTTCCCCCCCGGGGACCCGCGGCGCTGCCGGGCGAACCTCGGTGGTGCAAGGCCAGGGTATTTCGGACATGAGTTCGAAATTTCCCTTATCCGCCACGTCTCGTACGGACTCCACGTACTCCCTCTTCGTGATGAACAATCTATTCCGCACCCGCCATCTCCCGGACCGGAAACGAGACTCGGTATTGACAAGTTAAAACAATTAGTCGAAGCACAGGAGCCCTGAAAAAAATGGCGAAAGTTTTTATTTATCCCGCTACCAGCCTGATCCTCTCTGACCTTGTTGCCCGTTTTGGCCACACACCCCTGAGTGCAGCACAATCGATACGGGAGCACATCCAGACCGCAGGCCTCGAGTCACCCCCGCTCCAGATCAGCCCGGAGGACCCGAAAAAAGGGCTTAAATATGCAGCAGTGGAGGTCCCGTCGGGTGTCCGGGGCAGGATGTCGCTCTATGGACCGATGATCGAAGACGCTGAGGCCGGGATTATCATCCACGATGCGGATCTCGCTTTCGGATGCATGGGATGTGCCCGGACAAACGAACTTATCATATTCCTCGTAAAGAAACGAAATATTCCTCTGCTGGAACTGAATTATCCAAAAACTGACGAAGAAGGAGCAGAATTTGTTGCAGCCATCAGGGATTTCCTTGTCGGACTCGGGAGGGCGAAATGACTACCCCGGTACGAATTGCTCAGCTCTCCTGCGGCCCTGAATACAGCGGGGTCCAGAAAGAGATCGACGAAGCCGCAAAGGCCGTGGATGCAGAGATCTTTTACCCCGATATCAGCCTCGCGGACATAAAGAGGGATTTTACCGCTTTTGGTCTCGATGTCCGCAGCCCCGACCTGAAGCTGGCGATTGCACGTGCCAAGGCCCTCGTTGAGGGAAGGGTAGAGGCAGACGCAGTTTTTATTGCTACCTGTTTCCGCTGTGCTGAGGCGGCCATCGTGAGAAACGAGCTCAGGAGGTATATTCACGAGAACTCCAAGCTGCCGGTCGTCAGCTATTCGTTCACTGAAAGGACTACTGCAGGAACATTACTTACCCGTATGGAGGCCCTGACCACAATCGCACGGAGGAGGGCACTTCTTGCGAGGGAGACGCAGGTAGGGCTGACACTCGGGCTTGATTCCGGTTCCAGCACCACAAAGGCCGTCGTGATGAGGGACAACAAAATAATCGGCACCGGGTGGTTACCAACGACCGATGTCCTCGAAAGTGCCAACGCCGTGATCCAGCTGGCCCTTGATATGGCAGGAGTAAAACGTGAAGAGATCCAGGCTGTCGGCACTACCGGTTACGGGCGGTTCCTTGTCGGGGAAAAGATTAAGGCAGACCTTATCCAGGAAGAACTGACCGTTAACTCCAAGGGGGCAGTATTCCTTGCAGACTGCCAGCACGGCCCTTCGACGGTCATAGATATCGGCGGGATGGACAACAAGGCCATCAGTGTCCAGGACGGGATACCTGGAACGTTCACCATGGGAGGTATCTGTGCAGGGGCAAGTGGCAGGTTCCTTGAAATGACCGCCAAGCGCCTTGGTGTTGATATAACCGAGCTCGGGCCCCTTGCTCTGAAAGGCATGTCAGCGCAGGTCGCAATGAACAGCTATTGTATCGTGTTCGGCACCCAGAGCCTTGTAAACGCCCTTGCCGCCGGGAGTTCAAAGGAAGATGTAGCCGCGGCCGCCTGCCACAGTGTTGCTGAACAGGTTTTTGAGCAGCAGTTGCAGGAAGTGGACATCAAGGAACCGGTGATCATGGTTGGCGGTACCTCGCTGATCAAGGGACTGGTTTTTGCCATGGGGGAACTGTTGCAGACCGAGATCGTTGTGCCCCCCTACTCCCAGTACATCGGGGCCGTAGGTTCTGCACTCCTTTCATCCGGGTTTATTAAGGAGAAGTAGATGGGAACGCTTGATTACTTTGAGGTGGAATGCCCGGAGCCGCTGGGAGGGGAGTACTACAAGCGGATCGTCTCCACGGTGCTCCTAGACCATGACCTCGTGAAGGTAGTCGCAAAGATCCACGTATTCATTGACCCGAAAGTCCCGATATTCGTCGCGGCCGGAACGACCAGGAGACTACCAAGTCTGGTTACCGTCAGGGACTTTTCCGACCTGAATATCGAGGACCACAAAGTGACGATATCGATCGCCAACGAAGCGTACCTCGCACCGCTGCTTAAAATTCTCTGGGATAAATTCGGGCAGGCAATGGTTGACCAGCCTGACCGGCTGACCATCGTTATGCCCCTTGAACGTGGCGAGTCGGAAGCACTGCCGGATATGGTCGTAAGTGACCCGAGCGAGGCCCTTTACAAAGACCTGATTTATGCCATGCAGGCCATCGCCCCGGAAGGATTCAAGGTACGGCGGCAGTATTACGGCAACGGGAAGTTCTACTACATCGCGAGTGAAAATACTCTTGAAGAGGACATTTCACCGCTCCTGAAAGAAAAATTCGGACTGATGGGTGAGAGCCTGTGATCCTTGTACCGGTGACCTACAAAGGGGGAATATACCGCCATGAAGAGATTGTCGACCTCATAGAGGATGTTGGCGGCTATATCATCCAGAAGCATTTCGTTGCGCAGGAAGTAGTCCTCCAGGCACTTGTCCCACGCGATGACATTGAACTCATCCGTGCTGTCGGAAAGCCCCTCATGGGGGATATCGCCCCGGCATCGCTTGTAGGAACCGAAATCGCTGTCGTCACGATGAGCCTGGAAATCCACCACCTCCCTCACGCCTCCTGCGACGTGGCAGAGTATATCAGGAGAAATGGTGCGAAGACCAACATGGTCGGGCTCGCACGCGGATTTGGAAAACGGATTGCCCAGTTGAACGACGAGGAGCGGGACGTGATCAACGAGCACGACCTGGCACTTTTCATGCTCGGGAACTTTGAGACATGCATTGAAAAGAAACTCCCCGTCCTGAGGAGGGGTATCGAGGTCCCGATCGTGGTCTGTGGCGGACCCTCAAAGGAAGCACTCGAGAAAATCATTGACCCGCCGGTTTCCGGTTACGTGGGGAATGTTGGCAGGTTCATGCACAGGACAAAAGAGTCCGAGGAGATTGAGAAACTCGAAGAGATTGTGGGAGAAATCACCCGTGTCCTTGACATCAGGCGGGAAGAGATTGCAAAGGACCCGCTCTCAGTTTCCCCGGCACGACTCATGGATATCATTACCGAGCAGATCCCGGATATTGAAGATGTGACATCACCAACCCCGATAACGGTGCAGATCGCCGGGCTCCGCATCAAGTTACCATACGACATGTACGCAGGTCAGGTCAGGGAATGCGAGATCGAGAACGGCATCACGATCGGGGCTGTTGCCGACGTCCGTCCCTCACGCATGCGGGACTATATCCTGATCAGGATTAAGCCGTTTTCAGACACCAATATCGTTGTATGAGCTTGAGTGGGGGAGATTACCAACGCAGAGGTTCCGGCATATCAGTTATCCCCCCTTTGCCCGAGAATTGGATTAAGGACCGCTAATCCCGTTTTATTCCAGGCCATAGCGTTGGTTGGGAAACGATGATCAATACGACATTTGAGAGACTGGCATCTTAAAGATTTCAGGTTCCGGAAAAATGGCAGGATTTTCTGAAACTCTAGTAATGGTACTTGGCGATAAGTCCGCCTGGGGAAATATTACGACACTTCCTCTGTATGGCAACTATTACTTGTTCCTTCAGGAGGGTTATCCACCCTCATAAAGAACGAAGCTGCTTCCGGGGTCAGGTAATAACAGACGTTCCTCCCTTCCCGGGCTGACCTGACAATCCCGTCAGATTCAAACCGCTGGATATGCCAGCGGACGGTTGGACAGGTAATGCCGACATTATCTGCAAGAGAATTCTGTGTAACACCCGGAAACTGTCCGATGACTGACAGGAGGGTCTTTGAAACCGGGTTTTTGGTATACGGGAGGGCAAGTCTCTCGAATTCCGAATACCTGCCGTGATTCTCGAAATACCGGAATATTCCCCTGCCTCTCGAAACCGTCACCTTTCCATGATACACGAGGGTGTCGATATGGTACCGCAGGGTATTGATATTTATCCCTGAGTCCCGGGCCAGGCCGGAAAATTCAATGCCTGGATTATCCCTGATAATCCCGAATACCAGGCGCCTTTCAGGATGATCTAGGACATTTGATGCTGTGATCCTCCGGAACCCCCGGAAGCGTGTATCATAGGATGGGCATACCGGGCTGTTTACCACCGGTACAGCAGCCGGGACCTGGCACGGAAGACAGCAACCTGGTGGGACGACAGGGACCCTTGGTAATGGCATCTGAGGGATCATAGTTGACGACCCGCCATTCGCGCAACATGGCATGGAAGTCCTGCATTCACCTGCAGGGCCGGGCATCACGGGGGTGGGTGAAACTACCGGCTGGTATAACGGCACTGCTGCAAGAGCGAGTGACAGGATGAGGATCGGTACGACCAGCCATGAAGTAACGTTCATATATACGGTATATGTCTGAAATTCTTCTATTTAGCCTTTCTGAATGTTCCAGCTTATTTCCGAGTCTAAATATTCACATTTTAGGGTTTCTGCTTTTTTCACAAAGCCTTCTTATCCCATTCTGACATCCGCGTATTCACGGACATGCTGAATAAGAGTGATCTGCGAGAAATGGTTTATTACATGGTGAGAAATGAATTTTTACCGGGAATACCCGGAAGATCAAGGAGTCAGAAACAATATGAAGAAACTACTCATCATCGCCTTGGCGATGCTCCTCCTGCTCCCTGTTGGTGCAATGGCCTGCGGGGGAAACTGCGGGACCAGTGTCCAGGCTCAGTCCTGTACAACAGCCCAGTCATGCTCAACCGCCTGCCCATCGGGTACTGCAGGATGTACCGGTCAGCAGTCATGCACTGACAGTTCACTCTGCCCGGAAAACGGACAGGGATGTGTAAACGGTGGATGTAACACAAGTGCCTACTGCGCTGCAGCGGGATGTACGAACGGTGCAACATGCCAGTCAGGCCGGCAGTCTTTTCAGGCAGTTAAAACGGGTAATTCAGGCTACTATCGCCCAACGACTGCCGCATACACTGGCAGGTTTGCGGCGCACAGTTATCCCTACTTATTCAGGGGATAATCCTTTTTTACAGCCCCGACGTTAATCGCACGCGATTTGGGGTATGGGACTATCGGGACCTCATTTCCCAGAGAAGGTACAACCATTGGTTAAGCGATTATTACCGCCGGGTAAATCGATTATCCTGTACCCTGTCTGATAATTCCTTTAAAATCAATTTAAAAGAATTGCAAAATGCGAAGGGTGCCACCTTAACATCAAACGGTATTCCCCGCAAGTCTTTCTTCAAGATCTTCAATGACCTGCGGGTCGGCCCTTGTAGCGGGCCGGTTCGGGACGGCACAGCAGCAGTTGCTGACCGGCATGATTGACGGTGCAAAGGTCCCGATCTTCCTGGCAATAGTGATGATTTCGGTTTTGTCAAACCCAATTAATGGCCGGTATAGAGGTAAACCGGCGACCCTGTCCAGGACTATGAGGTTGTCGAGTGTCTGGGAGGCCACCTGGCCCATCGATTCCCCGGTGATGATTCCTCCGGCATGTACTTCACGGGCAACGTCCTCTGCGAGACGATACATCCGGCGTTTGCAGAGCAGGCAGACATATTTCTCATCGCCGCTGGCCCTGAGCGATTCCCTTGCCCTCGCAACGTAGGTGTCCTCGATTGTTCTCAGGGAGATCCCTAGCTGGTACTCTGAAAGGACACGAAGGACTGCATTCACTCTCTGCAGGGCTGAATCACCAAGAAAAGGTGGCATATCAATAAAAACCGGAACAATCCGGCACCCCCGTTTCATCATCATCCAGATGGCAACGGCTGAATCGATACCGCCTGATAGAAGCGCAACAAGTGTCCCCTCCACCCCGAGTGGTAACCCACCGGGTCCGGGAAATACTTCATGGTACAGGTAACAATGGTCATCCCTGATCTCGAGATGGATGGTTATACCGGGATTCGTAAGATCTACCGAAAGCTCGGGAAATGCCGTACCGACTGCCTCACCGAGTTCCCGGGCATACTCCTGCGAATTCATCCTATGCTTTCCGGTCCTCCTGACACGGAGGGCAAAACTCCCGGTTCCCGGATGCAGGTCACCCATGTACCTGATAAGTTCCTCCTTAATCCCGTCAAGGCTGCAGGTCCTGCATGGGGAGAACGAAACAATTCCAAAGACCTTCCCGAGCCGCCCGGGGTCTATGGGTCCGGATATCCAGATGCGGCCCCGGTCCCGGCTGACTTTGCAGCCTGGTGGCAGTGTTTCCCGGATATTCTTCATGAACTGCCGCTCCCACACATTCCGGACTCCTGGTGATTTCAGGGCAAGCTCTCCGTACCTGATGAGCCATACGGCCGCATGTTCCCCGTCAGGGAAGGCCTGGCCGACGTTTATTCCTTCGGTCACTTCTTATCCTTTGTTGTCTTCAGACCAAGGGACCGGAGCCTTGATGCTTCTTCGGCATGTTCTGCCTTTATCAGGAATGTCCCATAACAGGGCTTGGTAAACGGAAAGATGACCATATCACCGTCAAGTCCTATCGCGATAGGCGGGATCCCGATGATATGCTTTTCAAACAACCGGAACCCGGGCTCAACATAATAGATCTCCGTGCAATGGGCCTCCACGTATTCCCGGGCCTCCTTAAAACTGGCGCCCGACAGGACAATCTCCTTGTTGAGGTCTTCTACGCAGGCCATTGAAATACCTCGTCCATTTTCTTTTTCAGGCCGGCCGGGTCATGGACTGCCTTTTCCACGATCATTTCGCAGGGGAAATCAACAGACGAAACGAGTTCTTCAGCGTTACGCCCGAAGAGGACCAGCACCATTCTGCCCGGGTGGAGATACCGCACGGTCGCTGCATAGGTAATCCCGGCATCATTATGGGCAAATATGATCGCAATATCCGTGCTCCGCTTTTTTTCAGCAAGGTCCCCGATACAGCGGTCGAGGTCTATCATCTTGTCCATGTAGTGCCGTTCCGGGTCTGCGACCCGTGCGAGTTTTATGACAGACGGGTTCGCCGCAATTGTCACCTGCCTTCCGCTCTTCCTGAGCATGTACGAGAGGTACAGCGAGATCCCCATCTGTACCGGCACTTCCGGGCACCCCAGGAAGAGCGTGGCGTGTTCTTCTTTGTTTGTGTTTTCAGTCATGATGTTTCACTAATCCACTTTCACAATCGGTTCCGGATTGCAACCTATGAGGTTCTTCATGAATTGTCCCTCCCGATTAGCGTGCTGATTGCATCACTGGTGATAAGGCCGATAAGATGCTGGTCTTTATCAACTACCGGGAGAGCCGAGATTGAATGTTCCTCCATTTTCTTTGCCGCAGATTCGATCGGTTCATCCGGGAGGGTTGTGATGACATTTTTTGACATGATCTCATCAAGCCAGAGGAAGTTTTTGGCGACTGCTTTTGCGATGTCCCATGATGTGACAATCCCGACGAGCTGGCCACTGCACGAGAGCACCGGCAGGTGATTGACCTCGAGGTTGATTAACCGGCGTGCGGTTACCGCCGTCGTTGCTCCTTCCTCAATGGTCGGGACGTCCCGGATCATGACATCACCGACGATGGTTTTTGACAGGAACTGGGAGATCAGGTAATTGATCTGGCCTGATTCCAGCAGGAACGCGTCATGGCCGAAGTTGGATCGTATCTCGCTGTACCTGACTTCGCGGTCGTTTGCCGCCAGGGCGGATACGATCTCCTGTGACTGGTACGGGGGATACAGCCAGTCTGATGAGACCGAGATGACTAGGAAACTTGCGTGTACTCCCGCAAGTCCTTTTGCAAGCGAATCGTCTTTTGCCAGGTCGAAATAATCGATTGCCTTGGTGATGTAGAGGTACGAGTTGGCATCGAACCGCTGTGTAAATGTGTCACCCTGGTGATGGAGATAGCTCTCAACAGCAAAATCGGTCGAGAAATTATAACCTATCCGGTCTTTGTCCTGCAATGCCCTGCCAAACTTTTCATGCATGGACTCGTTCGAAAGGTAGGTGATATGGCCAACCATCCGGGCCAGCGCAAGACCCCGGAACGGACCGTTTGAATCGTATGACTTCTGCAGGTGATAGTTCCCGTTCTCCCATGCAGGGTCGGAGGTGATGGCTATCCGGCCTACTTCGTTGAATGCGATCTGCTGGGGTGTTGAGTAGGCGGTGGATGCGATGACAATCGCCTTCGTTGCATGGTCCGGCCAGCTTACGGTCCACTGAAGGACCTGCATACCGCCCATCGATCCGCCTGCCACGGCATAGAGCCGGTTGATACCGAGGTTTTCAACCAGGTGTTTCTGTGCATTCACCATGTCCCTTATCGTTATAACAGGGAATGAAATTCCGTACGCTTCCCCGGTTTCCGGATTTTCAGATGACGGACCGGTTGAACCTTTACACCCGCCGATTACATTCGAACAGATGACGAAGTACTTGTCGGTATCAAACGCCTTACCCGGGCCGATTACCGAATCCCACCATCCAGGTTTTTCGTCACCGTCATGAAACCCTGCTGCATGGGCATCCCCGGACAGGGCATGGCATAAAAGAATAGCATTGCTCGCTTCCTTGTTCAGGGTCCCGTATGTCTCATACGCGAGCGTAAATGTGGGAAGTGTCTCCCCGCTCTCAAGTTCAAGCGGGGAGGGGTGGTGATAATATTGGGTTGTTACAAGACCTACTGATCCTTTGATCATCTGGATGTCCCCTCATATCCGGGTGTACACTACAATCTGGATCCGGATATCCTTTAACTGACTTAGTAAGGAATTATTGTTATTCACGATGCCGCTTCCAGTGCCTGTTTCAAATCGGCGATGATGTCCTCGATATCTTCAGTACCTATAGAGAGCCTGACTGCATCAGGGGTGACACCGGTCTTCTTCTGCTCCTCCGCAGTAAGCTGCTGGTGGGTGGTGGAAGCCGGGTGGATGACAAGGCTTTTTGAGTCCCCGATGTTGGCAAGGTTGCTGAAGAGTTTCAGGTTGTCGATGAATTTCGTGCTTGCGTTCTCTCCGCCTTTTACGCCGAAACTGACGATCGGTCCGAATCCACCCTGCAGGTATTTTTGTGCGAGGGTGTAGCTCGGGTGATCGGGGAGGCCTGTGTAGTTGACCCATGCCACATTCGGGTGAGATTTAAGGAACCGGGCTGCAGCCAGGGCATTTTCCGAGTGACGGGGCACCCGGAGATGGAGTGTCTCGAGACCAATCAGGAAGAGCCAGGCATTGAACGGGCTCAGTACGGCACCGGTATCTCTCATAAGGGAGATGCGGATCTTGAAGGTGAATGCCACGTTCCCGAACGTTGCAAAATTGCCGAAGGCATCCCAGTATTTCAGACCATGGTAGCTCGGGTCGGGCTCGGTGAATTCCGGGAACTTTCCGTTATTCCACTTGAAATTCCCGGAGTCCACGATAACGCCCCCGATCGAGTTGCCGTGCCCCCCAATGTACTTGGTGGCCGAAAGGACAGATATATCAGCACCGTGCTCGATTGGGCGAACGAGTCCCACTCCAGTCGTATTGTCAACCACCAGCGGAATACCTGCCTCGTGGGCGATCTTCGCAATGGCTTCAAAGTCCGGGACATCAAGCTTCGGGTTCCCGATGGTCTCTGCGTAAATTGCCTTTGTCTTCGGGGTTATTGCCTTCTTAAATGCTTCCGGCTTTGTCGAGTCAACAAAGATCACATGCCTTCCAAGTTTCGGGTAGGTGTAGTGGAAGAGTTCATACGTCCCGCCATACAGGTTATCGGCAGAGACAATCTCGTCACCCGGGCTCGTGATGTTTAAGAGGGCGTATGTAATAGCGGCCTGGCCGGAGGCTGTTGCAATGGCACTGTTTCCGCCTTCTATCGCTGCTACACGCTTCTCGAAGACATCGGTCGTGGGGTTCATCAGTCGGGTGTAGATGTTCCCGAGCTCACGGAGGCCGAACAGGTTTGCTGCGTGTTCCGCACTCTTGAAGACGTATGATGAGGTCTGGTAAATCGGTACTGCCCGGGACCCGGTTGTCGGGTCCGGGACCTGTCCTGCATGGAGGGCTGTTGTCCCAAGGTTGAATTTCTTGTCTGACATGTTGGATTCCTCTGTTATTTCGTGTAATGGTGATTTTTCTTCTCTTTTTTCTGTTTTTTGTTTTTGGAAGGGGTTGATTTTCAATACGATACCAAAAATATCCGGTATCGTGATCGGTCCTGGTTACTTTCTGATCCGGGCCGGGTAATTTTCTTCACCCGCTTACTTTGCGACTGGGATCTCATATTTTTCTGCGATTTCTGTGAAGGCATCCGCAAG
>JBAXTR010000409.1:0-1590 GCA_037130095.1 Methanomicrobiales archaeon | reverse complement strand
AATGTCTGGCACACACCGAAAATAAAAATTCCCGAACCAATCTTTGTGAAGACAATTGTATCGAAAGAAGGGACCTCCCGTACCTGCAGGACTGAGTTCCTTCCTGAAGATAACGTTTCTGTCGGGGACAGGTTTGTTGCCGAATGTGGTGAAGACGTATCCGGGGTCCAGGTGGCATCGATCGAATCAGGACCCCGCAGGGTGGAACGCGCAACCGCATCAGAAATCAGCACCCTCTGGACCAGGGAGATCGAAGAAGTGGTAGTCCGTATTTCAATCCACGAAGGATGGAAAACTATCCCGGTCACCCTGACCTGCAACGGGGAACAACCATTCGTGGTGGGTGAGGTGTACAAAGCAGAGGGGCGGACCTTTAAAATCTCGCATATTAAACTCAGGGATGGAGCTGTTTTACGAAAAGAAGGCTGGAAAACGGTAGCTAGCCGCATAAAACGGATATATACCTACCCGGCCTGATAAGGCCCGGGAGTTTATACCTGTTTTTACCTCCTTTTTCTATACTGTGCGCAGGTTTTCCCCGGATTTTCAGTATCAATCTAACGTTTCTCACCATATTACCTGATATTCTGGGGGAACCCTTTCCCATATAATTTTAAGGAATGAGGTTTGTTTTGGAGGTATCGATACCGGAAACCTGACCGGTGTTGATAATTTCCCCGTTGCGAAATAGTCACCTCTGGGATCAACCTGTGGATCTGAAAACCGGCTGCCGGAACCGGTCAGTAGTTAATGATGTGACTAACTACCAATAATAAACCGATATTTTAAAGCCTATTTATGCCGCAAAAAAAGGATTAACTGGATTTTAGACTGGTAATCTGGACATCAATCGTTGAGTACCCGTATTTCATATTGAGCCCTTCCGGACTTATCTCTTTGATATAGAAAGTCCTCATGTACTGGTCAACCGGAGTAGTATTATCAAGATTAATTTGCGGATTATCTGTTAATGCTAGGACAACCTGTTCATTTAAACGTGTTTGATTGATAGGTTTTACGAGAAGTGAGAACTGTTCAGCATCCACCTGGGTCTCCAGAGGGTCCTTTGGCATTACCATCGATATCCTCTTCTGTTCGTTCAGCTTCATCCCGGAAAGGCCCGAGGATATAAGGTTCACTTCGTCCCTGAATAATCCGAAATATGTCTGGTACTGCTGATACTGGACAGGAATTCTTGTCACGTTTGTCTTTGTGGTTACATTGACCGGGATCTGTAACGGATTGGAATAGAATACCGTCCCTCCTTTCGCCAGGGTATCATTATAGATTTTTGAATTTGTTGTGACAATCGGACGGTTCTGGTCGTCATAAATCGTATAGGCCAGCGTTGCCACATCCCCGGAACTGGTACCTTTCAGTGAAGTGAGCCAGCTGATGCCGAGCGATGACACGATCATAAATATTGCGAAAAGGACACAAATAACGACGAGGGCAATCTTTGTGACGGTCCATGTCGAGGCCTTTTTTGTCTTTTCCTTGGATTTTTCCTTATTCTTTGGCTTCATCCTTATTATATCGGCGATTCGTCAAGATAAACATTACATCTAGCCTTATGAATATAGGCAATGT
>JBAXTR010000408.1:0-1610 GCA_037130095.1 Methanomicrobiales archaeon | reverse complement strand
TACATAAACGGTGTAAAGATATACAGAATCCACCCGTTGAATATCTATCCTATTTACAATACGCTCTGCAAACCGGCTATCCTGAAACCATTTTGGTATATCATCGACATTGTGAATGTTCATTCGTATTTTGTTATAAAAAAAATTCTTAACAAAGAAAAACCGGATATTGTGCATGTTCATAACTTCAAGGGTTTTTCGTTTGCCTTTGATGCTGCAATAAGCCTGCATTTACCGTTGATATTCACTGTTCATGATTATTTTTTTGAATGTCTCAAGGAAACGCTGTTTACGCATTCGCATGAAATTTGTAAAGATCCGCCGGCTGTATGTAAGGCATACGCATGGACCCAGAAATTTTTAAAGAACAACAAACCCGATATCGTTACTGCACCATCCATGTTTGTTATTAAAAAAATGAAAAAAGACGGTTTTTTTAATAAATGCAGAACCCTGAAACTGCCATTGGGAATTGAACTTGACGGCACGGAAAAATGTGACAGGAGTTACGATATAATCAATGTGTTATTTGTCGGCAGGCTGAACCGGTTCAAGGGACTCAATACACTCATAACTGCCTTTACACAATTAAAATCCCAAAAAGCCCATCTCCATATCGTTGGTGAAGGAAAAGAAGAAGCTGAATTCAAAAAATTTGCAGGAGCAGATCCCGCAATCACATTTCACGGTTTTATCAAAGACGAGGAACTGGCATCCTTATATAAAAAATCACATCTGCTTGTAGTACCCTCTGTCTGGTATGAGACCTTTGGTATAGTGATCATTGAGGGTTTTAAATATGGATTACCCGTAATAGCAAGTAATATCGGCGGTTTTCCTGAACTGATAGATGACGGGGATAACGGGTTGTTATTCGAGGCAGGAAACACTGAACAGCTACGGAAAAAACTTGAGTACCTGATTGGGAACCCGCTTGAAATCAAAAGGATGAGCGACCACGCTTTTACTACCGCACAGAAATACAGCATGGACGAGCACATAAGAAAGTTAACTTGCCTCTACAATGAAGTGATACGTAGATAAACTCCGATGTGGACTGTATGAAAAAGAACGATATCATCCGGGATCTCCAGAAATATTATCCTGTTTTTAATGAAGGATATGGAACAGAATACGAACGGTTTGCGCTGAACAAATTTGTTCTTAATACCGTTAACAAATATCAAATTTCTACCGTCCTTGAAATGCCGGCAAACGGCGTCATGGGAATACCCGGGTTAAAAAGCATGATATTTGCAAAAGTGGGATGCGATGTTACCGTTTCGCATCCCTCCCGGGAGTTCCTTGATGATGCAAAAAAAATCTGGGATTGTTTTGGCCTGGAGGCAAAATTTGTAAAATCCCCGTGGATAAATTCCGTGTTTGCGAATGATTCATTCGATCTGGTCTGGAATTTCTGTGTCTATGAGCACTTTGACAATCCAAGAGATGTAATCCGGGAGATGTTACGGGTGACAAGAAAAAACATTCTTCTTGAAATCCAAAATGTTCACAATTTCGGTCTGCCGCTCCATCGTTCATATCACGTCCTGCGCAACGAACCGTGGGATCATGGTGATATGCAGAGTATGGATCTTTCCAACCTTACC
>JBAXTR010000407.1:0-1611 GCA_037130095.1 Methanomicrobiales archaeon | reverse complement strand
AATGCATGGAAATTTACCGGAAAAACACCGAGTCCAAGAATCCAATTCGGAATGACCCAGAAGGATGGTCTGAACGTTTGCTATATCAAAGATAACGGTGTGGGTTTTGACATGACATATTACGGAAAACTTTTCGGAGCGTTCCAGCGTCTTCATTCACCGGAGGAATTCCATGGAACTGGTATTGGACTGGTGACGGTCCAGCGTATCATCCACCGTCACAGGGGAAGGATATGGGCAGAGGCTGAACTGAACAAAGGCGCTACATTCTTTTTTACAATCTAATTCGAATATGGGTGGAATCACATGAAAGAAAAAATCATTCTCCTGGTCGAAGACAATCCTGATGACATCACTCTTACTTTGCGTGCCCTCAAGAAGAACAGTATCTTCAATGAGGTGGTCGTTGCAAAGGATGGTGTGGAGGCCCTTGATTATCTCTTCGGCACTGGAATATATGCGGGCCGTGACACTTCAGTGATGCCGGTCGTGACCCTCCTGGACCTGAAACTCCCTAAAATTGATGGATTTGAGGTTCTCAAACGTGTACGGAGTAATGAACGGACGAAACTCATTCCTATCGTAATTCTTACCTCTTCAAAAGAAGAAAGTGATCTCATCAACGGTTACAGTCTAGGGGCCAATAGCTACATCCGTAAACCCGTTGACTTTGAACAGTTCACTGAAGCCATCCGGGAACTGGGTTTGTACTGGATTTTAATCAATGAACCACCTCCTGTCGTGAAGTAAGGATAAGGACATGAGCACCATTCCCCTGCGAGTGCTGATTGTAGAGGATTCTCCTGATGATATGACGCTGCTCGTCCGCATACTCCGCAAGAGCGGTTTTGAACCATCCTTCGAGAGGGTTGAAACGGAAGACTCAATGCGTTCTGCACTTCTTGAGAAGCCATGGGATATCATTCTGTCTGATTACAGGATGCCCACCTTTGATGGTCTGCGTGCCCTTGCAGTCCTCAAGGAAACCGGTCTGGATATCCCCTTGATCATCGTATCCGGTACGATTGGCGAGGAGATTGCGGTGGGAGCTATGAAAGCAGGGGCATGCGATTACGTCATGAAAGATAACCTGCCGAGGCTTATACCCGCCATACAGCGGGAACTCAAGGAGGCTGCATCCAGAAAGGAGAAGAAAAAGGGTGAGCGAAATCTACAAGAGAGTGAAGAGAAGTACCGAGGTCTGGTGGAAAGTATTAGCGACGTCATCTTTGAGATCGACAGATGGGGTGTGCTGACCTATATCAGCCCGGTTGTTCGGAATGTGACAGGATACGAAGCTGAGGACCTCATTGGGAAGACGTTCCTGGAATTTGTTTATCCGGAAGACAGAGATCTCTTGATTAAGAGATTTTCTGAATTTACCGAAGGGATTGAGTATCCATTGGAATATAGACTCGTGGGGAAATCCGGCGTAGTCCGATATGTAAGGACGAACACAAAACCTATTATGAATGAGAAAACCTTCGAGGGGGCCAGAGGGACGCTTATAGATATCACCGAGAACAAACTGTCAGGAAAAGCCTTAATGGAGAGCGAAGGTCAAAAGCAAGCCATATTGGATGGAATAAGATCCAACATTGCTTTCGTGAA
>JBAXTR010000406.1:0-1621 GCA_037130095.1 Methanomicrobiales archaeon | reverse complement strand
TGACGGGCTGGAGGATCTCTATTTTGGCGGGGCCAAAGATAGTCCGGGCAAACTCTACCTTCAAAAAAAGAACGGATCATTTGAATTGCAGGTACAATCGTGTTTTGAAACAGACAAAGGTTGTGAGGATATCGGTGCACTGTTTTTCGATGCTGACGGCGACAAAGATCCTGATCTGTATGTTGTAAGCGGAGGAAATGAATTTTCGAAGGAATCGCCTGAACTACAGGACCGCTTGTACCTGAATAACGGGGCCGGCATCTTCACAAAAGCAACTGATCGGCTTCCAAAAATGCTGACCAGCGGTTCATGTGTTGAAGCCGGAGATATTGATAATGACGGCGATTTAGACCTATTTGTCGGGGGGAGACTGGTGGCCGGCTCTTATCCGCTTGCACCGGGAAGCTACATTCTTGAAAATAATGGAAAGGGGTATTTTAAAGATGTTACTGAACAGTATAACAAGTCACTTATGAATCCGGGAATGGTTACTGATGCCGTATGGACCGATTTCAACGGAGACAAGCAATTAGATCTTATCATTGTGGGTGAATGGATGGGAATCAGGGCATTTCAGAGTACCGGGAAGAGTCTTACTGAAATCACTGACAAATGTGGTCTTAAAGATTCAGAAGGGTGGTGGAACACAATAATTGCTGAGGATTTTGACAACGATGGCGACATGGATTATGTTATTGGCAATATGGGACTTAACTCCCAGATAAAGGTATCTGTTGCAGAACCGGCCACCATATATGCAAAGGATTTTGACAATAACGGATCGCTCGATGCCGTGATGTGTTATTTTATCCAGGGGAAAAGTTATCCTTTCTATGCAAAGGATGATCTTCAGGCTCAGTTGCCGTTTATTAAAAAGAAATACCCTACTTATGAATCCTATGCCAATCAAACGATTACCGATATTTTCTCTGCAGAAGAACTTAAGGATGCGTTGGTTCTGAAAGCCTCTGTCTTTGCAAGTTGCTATCTGGAAAACAAGGGGAATAATCAATTTGAACTTTCTCCTCTTCCCCGTGAAGCACAATATTCACCCATCTATGGTATCAAGGCAGGAGACTATAACGAGGATGGTAACCCGGATATGATCGTGGCCGGGAATTTCTTTGGAACCAGGGTTAAATTCGGTGAGTACGACGCGAACAAGGGGTTATTGCTTACCGGAAACGGGAAAGGTAAATTTACTGTAACAAATGACCTGCAAAGCGGTCTGCATATAAATGGCGAAGTACGCGATATTGCCGATGTAAAGCTGGCTTCAGGAAAGAATATACTGGTCTTTGCATTAAATAATGATTCAGCAAGAATTTATGAATTCAACTTTAAAAAATGAATTTATTCACTTAAGAAATCACGAATATGTACAAGCTTAGAAATCGTATTATTACTCTGATATTGATCACTTTAATAACTGTATCCTGCAATAAATCATCAAAAAAAGATTATTCGCTAACGGTAAAGGAATATGAGTCAATGGGTATGCCCGACCATACCAAACTATGGTCAAGTCAGGCTTACAATAACGCATTCGCAATACTAAGTAAAGTAAAGCTCAATAATCCTTTATCATATCCCCGGAAAAACAGCAAAAAGTCAGGAGCTC
>JBAXTR010000405.1:0-1623 GCA_037130095.1 Methanomicrobiales archaeon | reverse complement strand
CCCCCTGCTTGTCGTGCTGGTTCTGCTTACCATACCCCTGCTCCTGATGAACCTGTTTGCAGGGGGCATTTTCCTGGGGAAAGAAGAGATTCTCAGGGCCAATATAATCAATGCCGGTCCCACCCTGCTGACGCTCGTGCTCACCGTTTTGTTCGTATGGTTCATGAAACTCTCGGTCCTCGGGGCATTCATTGCGATCGCCTGTGCAAATTTCATCATGTTCTTTTTTGTGTACCATACCATTATCGGTGAATACCGGTATAAGATCACATGGAAGTACCACGAACCCCTGATGAAAAGCATGGTAAAACTAGGCCTGGTCAATGCAGTGGCTATCTTCGTGATGCAGCTGAACTACCGTCTCGATGTACTGATGCTGAAAAAACTGTCAACCCTTGAACAGGTCGGGTTCTATTCTGTTGCCACCCAGATTGCCGAGCAGGTATGGCATATCCCTTATGCGATTGAGACCATTATTCTCAGCCGTTCGGCCAATACCGACGATGATGCCAAAGTGACCCGGATTGTTTCCTCCATATTCAGGGTATCCATGCTGGCAGGGATATTTGTATCGATTGCCATTTTTTTCGCGGCACCATTCCTTATCCCCCTGGTCTTTGGTGCTGATTACACCGGAAGCGTCCCCATGATACAGGCTATTTTACCCGGGATACTGATCCTCGTCGCATTCAGGATACTGAACAGCAGGCTAACGGGAAAAGGCAAACCCGAAGTAGCTATTTACACTTTCGTGCCGGCTCTCGTAATCAATTTCCTTGCCAACCTCTTTCTCGTTCCCAGGTTTGGCGGGATGGGGGCTGTATGGTCGACCAATATCAGCTATACCCTGGGGTCCATAGCCTTCCTTATCGTCTATTCCAGGAAAATCAAAGTCCCTATTAAGGAAATCCTTTCTTTCAAAAAGACGGACTTTCTTTTTTTGCGGCAGTTTTCTGCCCGAGGCGACGGTAATAAAGAGACTTTGTGACATCTCCAAGTTCACTGTACAGTTCAGCTATTGCATAGGAAGCGCCGGAATCACCAGGCTGTATCTCCAGTATCTTCTGGTAGCATGAAATGGCTATGAAATATTTTCCCATCTGGTGGTTTGCCATGCCCATATTGGCCCACGCAGGAATATACAGGGGATCCACGGCAACAGCCTTTTGAAAATAATACAAAGCCGAATCATAACTTTTTTCGATGTTCAGAAAAACCGTGCCCATGTCATTGAGGGTATTACAGCTTAAAGGATACACTTTCAATGAAAGACGCAGATGCTTCTTAATGGCCTCCCGTGAAGACTCGGTTGAAAGGCCATACCGGGCGAAATCCTCATCCTTGTATAAATTGGCTAACAGGTAACCCGCATACTGGTAATTGGCTTTGGCCGATTTTTCCAGTTTGGGAATATCATTTGCAAATACCGACCCGGAATCCCTCCATTTTGCATTCCGGTTGATCGTAAGAAGTCCGTAAGGGATAAGGATCGCTACAGCCATGACAATAATCCTGAACCTGGCATCAAATTCTATCGTAAGGCTGTTAGGCTCGGTTTTACCCAGCCTGAATATCATTAATACCAGTATCATCATAAATCCCAGGGAGGCAAGGAACACAGAG
>JBAXTR010000404.1:0-1632 GCA_037130095.1 Methanomicrobiales archaeon | reverse complement strand
ACGCTGGATATTGACAACAACACAGGGCGTTTCTGTCATTACCGCGTACCCGATGTTTTCCATCATGAGCGAAAAACCGGGGCCGCTTGTTGCAGTCATGGCCCTTGCACCGGTCCACGATGCCCCGATTATTGATGCCATGCTGGCAATTTCATCCTCCATCTGGATGAATGTCCCGTTTTTTTTCGGGAGTTTTACTGCCATGTGCTCGGCAACTTCGGTAGAGGGTGTAATCGGGTACCCGCCGAAGAAATTGCACCCGGCTGCGAGGGCACCCTCGGCACAGGCGATATTTCCCTGCATGAATTCAGTTTTGCTCAATATTCAATCGCCACCTTCATGGGCTCGCCGGATTTTTCATCCCTGAACCTGATTGCCTGGTCAGGACAGGTCATCTGGCAGACCCCGCATAACACCCTGCCATAGAGGTGCTGCAGCCTGCAGTTCGTACAGCGCTCAGGCCGGTCAAGGATAGGGACCATTACCCCTTTCCTGTTTGGCTTTTTTCCGGCCTGGAATATCTTGTAAGGGCATCCAACGGTGCAGAGGTTACAGCCTTTACAGCGGGACTCGTCAATCTCGATCTTCATGCGGGTGTCCTTTACTCCTTTACAACTTTAATTCCTTAGATTATTTGAATAGGGATTTGAATTGTAGCTTTGCTTTGGAGCTCACATCATGGAAAAGATCGTTGCCCTCCGAATCGATACCGACCACAAGGGGTACCTTGTCAAATTGTAGTACCCACACGGCCTCCGCCATGCCAAGCTCTTCGTAGTATACACCCCGGTGTTTCATGCGTGAAGCGGCGAGGGCTGCGCAACCGCCCGTGAACGCCAGGTAAACGCCTCTTCCCCGGAGCTGCTCCCGCACGGTCAGACCCATTCCTCCTTTTCCTATCAATGCCCTGACACCGTGGTCAAGGAGGGGACCAGACAGGTTGTTCATCCGTGCCGAAGTGGTAGGGCCGGCAGCAACAACCTTCCCATCTACGATAATCGGGCCGCAATGATAGATTGCCGCACCCCTCGGATCAAACGGAATACCCCGTTCCTCCATCATCAGGTGGGCCTCGTCACGGGCGGTATAGACAAGCCCTGACAGGATTACCCGATCTCCGGCATGAAGCATCAGGACTTCCTCTCCAAGCGGTGTGTGTAATGCAATGACCTTCACAGGGGCACCACCACCGTTGCCCGCCTCGATGCCCAGCACTGCACGTTCACTGCTACAGGGAGGGATGCCGTATGACAGGACGCACGTTTTACCTTCACGGCAAGTGCAGTCGTATCCCCACCTAGGCCCATCGGGCCGATCCCCAGTTTATTCACCGTATCACAGAGTTCCTGCTCAAACGGGTCCATGGTATCAACAGGAAGGAGGAGTGCTTCCTTTGCAAGTGATGCCACCTGGTCAAAATTGCCACCGATACCGACACCGAGAATCACCGGCGGGCAGGGACGGCCCCCGGCAATGAGCATAGTCTCAGCGACGAATTTCGGGATGTCTGCCTTCTCCGACGGGAGAAGCATCGCTATCCGCGACATGTTCTCGGCCCCGGCCCCTTTCGGCAGTACCGTAATGGTCAGCTGGTTACCGGGCGTTACATCTATGGAGGGAATTCCACAACCG
>JBAXTR010000403.1:0-1638 GCA_037130095.1 Methanomicrobiales archaeon | reverse complement strand
ACGTGTAACGTTGTGCATCATTATACTCTTCAGTAAAATCGATGCTTTTTCCTCCATTCGTTAGATGGATTACTTCAAACTTACCGTTTATTTGTGGATCATCGGAAAAAGGAAAAACTGTGGGTATAGTTGGTCCAGTTGATTCGACGTATGCATAACCTGAATTTTTAAAAGTCCCGACACCGTTGCTTTTTATTCCAATAGCCGCATGATCTTTAAAATTAAATATAACCACATCATACCCGAGTTGTTTTAATAAATACCCCAATAACCACGATTTGTCCCCACAAACTCCCCGCTCTAAATGAATAGCCGTGTACGGATATTCCCATTCAGCACCCGTGCCATAATTTAGGTGTTGAACAAGCCCAATGGCAATCATCGCCTGTTTCTTTTGATCCGATGATTTACTTTTTATTTCATTAATTAACGGCTGCATATAGGAATTATGTGTTTCATCACTAAATCGCGGAAGCAACACTTCATTATCCATATTTTGATAGAAGGTGAGAGGTTTCGATGAGAAGAAATCGGAGACCCCACCATACGTAGTAAATTTAATAGTATCCCCGGAACTGGAATACTTCAATGCATGTTGTTTGGGAAGTGTGTTGTAATTCGGGACATTCGTGGTAGGTATTACCTGGGAATAAGGAGTTTGAGTTGAACCTGTGGATATTAATGCAGGGACAGGGTCACGAAAAGATAAATCTAAATTTGATTGAATCCCTTTTGGAAAAACTCCTTGTTCTGAAATCGGAGTGATTATTATAGGTGATATCAACCATGTCACCGCCATGCAACCCAGAATAATGATCGCGATTTCTGCTGTGTGTCGGGGATAATGTCTATTTTTCCACAGTGAATAGAGCGAACATATGATTAACCCAAGTAAAGCCAGGGTTGAGAGATCGATGGTCCACATCTTCATAGGGTACGTAAGGAAATAAAAAAACACGAAAACAAAAACGGGGATCAATACCCAAAGTACAAACCTGAAATTATCATGATAATAGATCAATCCTTTATAACCAAATGCAAAGTACCCGAAAATAAACATTCCCGCGAAGAGAACGAAAAATTCATTTGACAATCCCAAAATAAAAGAAATAATAAGCCCAATTATCCCTAATAGTCCAATTACACCGGATGGGGAGATACGCGATGCCTGTTTCTTCCCTTTCCTCTGTCTCATTACCAATAGTGATACGAGATAAGTTATGAATCATACTCAAATTGCGTTATAGTGAAATTTGGCCATTGATAAGAAATATCGATTATCCTCTTCGTTTAATAGGCAAATCAAAAAAATGATAATTTAGATCAGATGATATTCCTCCGTCTTAGGCATATTCAAATAAATAATTGTATTTATCGGAAGTCATTATTATTGTTCTATGAGAAGATACTACAAGAAGTGGGGGAAATCGCAAAAAATTCCTCCGAAAATAGTCCCGGTCGGTCCACCACCCAAACCTGGCTTCCCGACTTATTTATGGACAATCATTTGGATTGTGATTCTTACCATTTCTGTCTGGCTAATGTACTTTTTACTGGGATCGATCACAGATCAATTTTTATTCATAATTTTAGCTGGATTAGGAATAACAATTATTGCTACTGTTATTCGCGTTTATG
>JBAXTR010000402.1:0-1642 GCA_037130095.1 Methanomicrobiales archaeon | reverse complement strand
AAAGATCGAGCAGCTGACAGACATCCAGAATGACATGAAGAACCTGCTCGAAAACACCAATATCGCCACAATATTTTTAGATGACCGCCTCTCCATCAGGAGGTTCACCCACGAAGCTACCAAAGTCTACCGGCTTGCGGATTCGGATACGGGACGGCCGCTTGCCGACATCCGGTCACTGACCCCGGATGTGGACCTGATCCCGGAAGCTGCTGCTGTACTTTTCTCGCTCATCCCGCGGGAGAGGCAGGTGCGGACTATAGATAATGAATGGTATCTCGTCCGCATCATACCGTACCGCACGCTTGAGAATGTGATCGGGGGCGTGGTGCTGACGTTTTCCAATATCACCGCTCTCAAAGCGGTCGAAGCGGCGCTACAGGAAGAACAACAATTTTCACAACTAATGTTAGACAGCCTTCCGGGAATCTTCTATCTCTACACGTATCCCGAACATCAATTGACGCGATGGAACAAGCTGCACGAGACACTTTTGGGCTACACCGCTGATGAGATGAAAGGCAAGCTGGCTTTTGACTGGCATCTGCCGGAACTAAAAGATGCAGTTCTGAAAGCCACAGAAGAGGTGATGGAAAAGGGTCAGGGTTCCGTTGAAAGTAATTTAATTGCAAAAGATGGGCATACGATACCTTTCTTCTTAACCGGTGTCAGGTTTGAGGCAAAAGGACGGCTCTATTATATGGGTACCGGCATTGACATTACCGAACGAAAGAAGGCGGAAGAGGCGTTCCGGGCAAGTGAGAACCGCTACCATACCATTTACGATCAGTCACCCATTGCCATTGAACTCTATGATGTTACGGGCACACTTGTACACATGAACATGGCGTGCCTGACCCTGTTTGGCATAGACAATATGCAGGTAATCCAGAATTTCTCTCTTTTTGCTGACCCGAATATTTCTAATGAGCAGAAGGAGAAACTGCGGCAGGGTGAGACTGTTCAATACCAGGGACCTTTTGATTTTAATAAAGTAAAAACCTTAAACCTGTATCCCACCAGCCGGGACGGGATCATCTGGCTGGATGTGCTCATCACCCCGCTCGGGAATCATCCGGATTCTGTCGCCGGTTTCCTTGTTCAGATTCAGGATATCACCGAGCGCAAACGGGCAGAAGAGGCGCTGCTCAAAAATACCGAAGAACTCCATGCATCCAATGAGGAACTGACTGCAACAGATGAAGAGCTGCGGCAGACAATCGACGAACTTGGCAGGACCGAACTGGCACTGCGAAGTCTCAGCACTTACAACCGCAGCCTGATTGAAGCCGGCATGGATCCGCTCGTAACAATTAATCCTGATGGCAAGATTGCCGATGTAAATACCTCCACAGAAAAGGTAACCGGTTACTCAAGAAAAGAACTGATCGGCACTGATTTCTCGGACTATTTCACCGAACCGGAGAAGGCAAAGGAAGGATACCTGCAGGTGTTCGCTGCCGGAACGGTCCGCGATTACCCGCTGAGCATTAAAAACCGCGATGGTCATATCACTCCCGTGTTGTATAATGCGTCGGTGTACCGCGATGAGACGGGGAAGGTCAGTGGCGTCTTTGCCGCAGCCCGGGACATCACCGAACGTAAACAGACAGAAGAGTTGCTGTTTAAGAAAAACGAGGAG
>JBAXTR010000401.1:0-1648 GCA_037130095.1 Methanomicrobiales archaeon | reverse complement strand
AATTTTCTGCAGATATCATCATCCTGATTGATAATGATATGCGGGTACTGGATGCAAATGAGAACGCTCTTTCACTGCTTGGCATTGATCGCGACGAGATCATCGGGAACCGGATTGATACCCTCCACTCCCCACTCCTTGCACGACTTGCTATTCCTGAAGTATTTGACGATATACAAAGAAACGGTGAGATACAACGGGAATTTGCCTTTACATCACACGATGAAGATCGCCATTACCGTGTGAGACTTATTCCGACAGTGTTTGATAACCTGGAAGAGGGTATCACCGTCATCGGGGAAGATGTAACAAAACAGATCCGGTTTGAAGAATCCCTGATGGTTTCCGAAGCCCGGTACCGAGCGATTGTCCAGGACCAGACGGACTTCATCTGCAGGTGGTGCCCGGATGGCTCTGTTACCTTCATCAATGAACCGCTCGGCAGGTTCCTCGGGATTTCGTGTAAGGATGCATGCGGGAAAAGTATTTTTTCCTATATATCCCCCGAAGACACACCCGGTATCATTCAAAAAATAGCCAATATATCCCCGGATCATCCAACCGGCGCCGCGGAGCTTAGGGTGATGAACGCCGAGGGGTTGTACCGCTGGCATGCATGGAGCAACCGGGGGATATTTGACAACGCGGGTACTCTTGTGGAGTGCCAGTCGGTGGGGCAGGACATCACAGAGCGCCGGCGGGTTGAAAAGGCCCTCCACGACAGCGAATTACTGTACCGTACTATCCTTAACAATATCCAGGATGTTTATTACCGCTGTGACACGGAGGGAACCCTTGTTATGGCCAACCCTTCAGCGCCGAAACTCCTGGGTTACGGTTCTCTTGAGGAAATTATCGGCAAAAAAATTGCAGAAAAATTTTATCTCTACCCGGAAGACCGGGAACAATTTTTGAAGGCCCTGGTTGAAGATGGGAAAACTTCTGATTACGAGATTACATTGAAAAAACGGGATGGTTCACCTGTTGTCGTCTCGACGAACAGCAGTCTTCTCTTTGATGCAAATGGGCGCGTGGAGGGTATTGAGGGTTTTTTCAGGGATATTACGCTCCGGAAAAATGCTGAAAAGGCGCTTTATGAAAGTGAAGAACGGTACCGGAATGTCGTGGAAGACCAGACCGAATTCATCTGCCGTTTTACACCGGATGGGACCTATGTCTTTGTAAACGAGGCATACTGCCGTTATTTCGGGCTGAAACGGGAGGAGGTCATTGGCGCCCGGTTCAAGCCGAATATTCATCAGGAAGACCGGGAGAATGTTGCCCGGATCTTTGCATCTCTCAACCCCGATCACCCGGTTGAGGTGATCGATCAGCGGATCATTATGCCAGACGGCAGCATCCGGTGGCAACGATGGGTTGACCGTGCAATCTTTCACACGGATGGCCGCCTGAAGGAGTACCAGTCAGTTGGCCGGGATATCACCGGCCGCAAGCAGGAGGAGGAAAACGTTGTAGCAGCGTTGAAAAGAGCCCGGGACCAGCAGACATTGCTGGGCACGATCTCGTTCTCACCATACCTTTTTTCCGGGGACGTGCAGGGCCTGTCAGCCAGCCTTACGAAAGCATCGTCATGTGTGCTTGGTGTGGAAAGGGCGAGTGTATGGCTGTTTAACAGCAACGGAGATGA
>JBAXTR010000400.1:0-1661 GCA_037130095.1 Methanomicrobiales archaeon | reverse complement strand
AAAAATATCGCGATCAGTAACAGGGAGAGGGTAACAAACGAGACCGCAATATAACGCACCTGCATTAAGATAATTTTGAAGGAAAGGCTGCTGGTTGAAATATCGAAAATAAATGTTGCGCACCAGATGGCGCAGATGTACATCAGGACCTCAAACGGGAGCTGGACAGGCTGGGTTTTGAACCGGCGGCTGTACAACCCGAGTACAATATGGATTACCAGGCCGGTGAACAGCAGGATGACGAACAGCCACGGGATCAGGATGGATCAGCTCCGGTATCCCAAAAACAGCCTGGGTTGTGCGGTTTCCGGCAGGAACATTTCAGAGTATAACAGTGAATACATCCGTTCACGTTATTTACAGCCCTGGAAACATTCCTGTCGTGGAACATATGTGATGAAACGTATCATGCAGTATATAAGGATAGAGTACCATGAGTGCAGGTTGTTTTACAGGAGGGTTTCCTGCAATGCAGGGGAATAAAAAGCCATGGCAGGATCGGGGGGTTTTGTGAGACCGGGTATACCCCGAAAATCACCTGTACAGGCCCTGCGTGTAATATTACTATCAGGAACATTTCAGGATTAATCCGGGAAATACTATCTATTTTCATCTTCACGAAACAATACTGATTATATTTCGCCGGTATCGATTATGAGCCCGCATTCCCACCAGACCATAGATTTCCGAACCCCGGTCCTGCACGAGATCAGGGGGAAAGGCTATACGCCGGTGGATATGCACATCCACACCCGCCATTCTGATGCCGCAATCAGTATTCCTTCACTCCTCACCCGTGCGAAACAGCTTGGTGCCGGGGTTGCCATCACCGATCATAACGAGATCCAGGGAGTTATCGAGGCGTACCAACATTCCAGCGGGGTCCTTGTGATCCCGGGAATTGAACTCAGTGCGCTCGAAGGGCCCCATGTCCTCCTTTATTTCTACACGGTTGACGAGTTGACGGACTATTTTAACACTCATATCAGGGGAACGCTCCGGAAAAGCCAGTACATGGCACTCCAGTTATCGGTTGGGAAAATTCTCGAATCAGCAGAGGACTATCACTGTGTAAAAGTCGCAGCCCACCCCTATGGGTATTTTGGCATCAACCGGGGCGTCCTCAAATGCATTGACAACAAGACCCTCCCGGCCGGGACCATCGACCATATCGACGGTATCGAGGTGATATGCGGTGGGATGAGCCGTGACATTAATGATAAGGCAGCAAAATACGCCGGTGAGCACAATTTCCCCATAACCGGTGGTTCCGACGCTCATGTCCTCCCGTCCGTATGCAGCGTTGTTACGTGTGTGAAGGCAGAAACCGTGGAAGGATTCCTCAACGGTATCATCAAAAAGGAGAGCATCGTTATCGGTTCAACCGCAAGCCCCCTGCACAAGGGGATGACCGCGGGAGTTATTGCATGGAACTACATTCCCTACACGTTTTCTTCATTATCGGTCCACTACGAACAAAATATTCCCAGGATGAAGCAGTACCTGAGAGACCTGTTAGAATAGCCGGCTTGTGAAGCCTTGAAAAATATGTTGTCCAGGTGCGAATAATAACCAACACCAGGGATATTCAAGGGTCAGAGGTGGCAGGCGGGTAATGTACAGGGCAGGTCATCCTTCAACAATATTCCCGATGCTGCCCG
>JBAXTR010000040.1:0-12290 GCA_037130095.1 Methanomicrobiales archaeon | reverse complement strand
AATTATATACAGGCCTGTCCTATCAGTATGGTGGTTGTAGATGAAGCCCACTGTGTCAGCGAATGGGGCCACGATTTCAGATTGTCATATCTCAATATATGGCGCCGGGTTGGTGAAGGGACAGTCAAACCTCCAGTATTTATTGCATTGACCGGGACAGCTTCCCAAAGTGTACTTTTTGATATTCAAAAAATTCTCAATATTGATGATTCTGACGCAATAATCAGGCCCATGTCATTTAACAGACCGGAATTGATTTTTGAGATATACAAAGTCACGGGCACGGATCGGACTCGTAAAATTGCTGATATCCTAAAAACCATTTTAACCGATAATGGGTGGAGTGGTGACCCGGTAGACAAGACAGTCAGTGGCCTGATTTTTTCAAATTTTGTTGGAGGGGAGGTAGGAATTACCCAGCTGGCCGGTGAGATCGGTGGGATTTGTGGATTAAATCTCCGGATATATGGGGGGAAATCACCGAAAGGTAAACCACAAGAGATTTGGGAGCAGGAAAAATCAGAAATCCAGATACAATTCAAAATTGACAAAATCCCGATCCTAGTCTGTACTCACAGTTTCGGAATGGGGATTGATAAACCCAATATCAGGTTTACAATCCATTCAATGCTCCCCAGGTCTCTTGAAGATTTTTACCAGCAGGCCGGACGTGCTGGAAGGGACAGGGTACCTTCACGGTGTGTGCTAATATTTTCAGACGACCAGCCAGTCCTCGCGGATGAATTGTTTGATACCGAAAGGACCCCATACAATCTGATTAAACCAAAAATAAATCGTATCCCTCCGGAAAACCGTTCAGATCCGTTGAGAAACACATGGTTCATCACCCAGAATTTTCCAGGAAAGAATCTGGAAACTTCAAACCTGCGATTTTTAGTGTATGATATTTTCCGGCCGCAATTACGAAACTACACTGAAGGTACGATGACATTTAACATTTCATATCTTGATATTCCGGCACAGTATGTAAATTACAATAATCCTTCAATCGTGACAATGTCTGATCGCAAACAGACTATAGAAAAGGCCTTATACAGACTGTATCTCGTAGGTGGTGTAACAGATTATGAAATTGATGACACAAATAAATTATTTAAAGTGAAATATAAGAAAAACAGCCCTTCTTCTGTGTACACCAAATTGGAACTATTTCTTTCAGACCATCTTACCCCAAGGGAATTGAAAGGGTGTATGCCAGCAATACAAAAAACAACCTTTGAAGAGGCGTCTTATGATTGTGGAGCGGCTGTAATTGAATTCATGTATGCAACCGTTGAAAAACGCAGGAGACGTGCAATCGGGCATATGCTTCAGGCAGCCCGTGATGGTGCAGCCGTTGGCCCGGGAAAATTCCGGGAATATCTCATGAACTACCTTGAAGAGTCAGAATTCACACAACGGATCAAAGAAATTGCCCGTGATGACAATCCAAAGACCTGGTTTGAGTTCCTCACTATTGTATATGGGAAGGATACCATCGAACAAGTCTTAGGTTCATGCCGGAAACAACTGGAAGAATATCCCTCCCACCCGGGACTTCTGATTATCGCCGGGTTGTGTCGTACTGCGAGTGATATTCCGGAACACGGACCCCTGGACATTGTTAATGCCTTCGTTGTTATTAACAGATTATACCCGGACCTTCAGCAGAGAATCCGGATTGCTGGGCAGACCCTCCTCCACGCGAATCATTTACTGGAATCTGAGCAAATTGAGGCCATTAAAGACGCCATGAAACAAGGGGATCCTTCATTGGAACAATATATTTTATAGAATTTTGATGAGGACTTCCCGATTATGACCAGATATCTTTATCGAATCGCCAGGTATCTACCAAGTAATATTGGGTGTTCTTTTGACGACCGATAATAAAGACAACCCTTGTATCTGATCCGGATTCATTCACGATATTTTCTCAATTTTTTAATGAATTCCGCCACATTCCAAACAATTGTAAAATATACCTAATCCTTTAATTAGGAATAAATACCTAAAGCCTCACTTGGGACATATGGTTGATATTTCACACATTTTCACTGAAGCGAATGGACTGTTAGAAGATAAAGAATATAAAAAAGCACTTGATTTATTTGATAAAATTATTACCGATGATCCGGACAATTTAGAGGCACACCTCAAAAAAGGACTTTGTCTTACCGAATTGGGAGAATTTGACGATGCGGTCCGGACTTACGAAAAAGTGATAAAACTCGACCCACTAAACCAGAAAGCAGTTGAAGGGGAAAAAGAGGCGGAGTCTCGACACCTGATTGTTAAAACAATTAAACAGGCTTCCCCTGATGCCGTTGTCATACTCCCTGCCGGACATGACAATGATTATGAAGACTGGCTTTCAGGTCGTGACAAGGAGGTAGCTTCCTTTAAACAAGCCCAAAATGTCTATTCCCAGGACCCACAAGACAGAAAAGCACTCATCCATATGGGGAATTTCTATCAAGATGAGGGCATGTATGACAAACTGGTCATTGTCTATGAGCAGGTCTTAAAAAGTTATCCCGATGATTACAGTGCCCTTTTCAATAAAGGAGTAGCCTTGGCATATAATGACCAATTCGGCCCTGCTCTTGATGTATTTGAGGAGACTGAAAAAATTGAGAACTTGCGGTACAACAGTATTATCAACCAGGGTTTCTGCCTGACAAAGCTGAAAAAATATGATCCCGCGTTGGGATGTTATGAGAGGGCGGTCAAGGACTCGCCCCAACGCTGTGAGGCGTATTTTAATAAGGCCAACCTGTTATTGGACAATTTTAGCAGGGAAAAGGCCATGAAATTTATTAAGTCGTTTATACTGGACGAAAACATTAAGATCAGCCATAATTCAAGGATTTCGTCTCTCGCTTTTATTGGAGAACATGAGGAAGCTAGAAAATACTCCCAAGGCCACTCTTCCGGAGGTATGTTTGGTGGAGGGATGATCCGTGCCTCTTTGATGAGTTATGTTGATGACTTAAAAAAGTATCATGATTCTGTAAAATCCGAAGCGGATGAGAAAAAATGGATAATGGACTATTATATGCCTAAATGGCACCGCAGTCGAGAAATCACAGATTATGAAGAGATTCGCGATGAATTCAGACGGCTCAGAATTGATTCTAAGGACAATATTCCATTTTTTTCATATGTTGAATTAAAAGAGGACTGACTTTGTGATGAAAAAGTGGGAAATTAGTTGATGAATCTAACCAAAACGGTGGTAGGAATGGGATTCTTGTTGTAGATGATATGCTTGTGAGATTGGGTTTTTCTCTGCCATGACAAAATTGTATGAACAAGACAGAAAAAGTGAAGCGAAGACTGAAGAATTAGTTGCCCTCGATATCATCTGATGAGAAAGAAATGTTAATAGTAATTATTCCGATACATCGTAAATTACACAATAGAGATGTCAACCTTTAAAAAATGAAAAAGACCCCCATTGATCAGGAATTTGTACTTTTATGGAGCCCCCGGTACGATGGGGTGGGGGCAGGTAATGATAATTTGGAATATGATAATCTCCTCAAAGAGGTATCACGGGACATCGTTCATGGCCACATCTCTGAACAGACATTTAAGCGGGTCCTAAATTGGAAGTCCCCACGATTAAAAGGCATCGTCCGATTGGACCAATTTGAATGTTATAATGAGGGGATAAAACAGGCATTAATAGCCCCGGGTCCTGAAAAATTACGGATTTTAGATGATTTGTATGGAATAGGGGTCCCAGTAGCATCAACAATCCTTCATTTTATCTATCCGGACACGTTCCCAATTATGGACATTCGAGTGACTGAAGCGTTATGTGATTTTGGTCATCTTACCGTAAAATCGAGGTCCCAGACCAATTATAAAAAGTTCCATGAAATCATTCTAAAAATAGTGAAGGAAACGAATTGTTCAATAAGAGAGTTGGATAGGGCACTTTTTGCGTACCATAAACTCGTGATCAGTCCCCGGGGTAATAAGGGAAAACATGACTGCTGTGGGATGAAAAAATCGATGTAAATCTCATTGTCCTCATTTCATCATCCAAATTTCCACCTAAACTAGTATTTTGTAATGGTACCGTTTAGTGTCCAGGACAATGCCCCCTCGATGAAGGGACTTCAGATTTGATGTGACTTTAACAGCTCTTTACAAAACCCAATCATGCCCGCCACACCGCTTTCATGAAGAAGTTCTGGATTAATAATAAAGTCCTGGTCTAGTCCTGATATTCTCTCGAAAACAGAATTCCACGGGATATCATCATTAATATTTGATGGCAAATGCCGCGTATGAATATGAAAACCTCTGAGGGAGGCATCAGGAATTTGGGCAAACGAGGACAAAAAGGCCTCACCAGTCACCGTATAGAGTTGTGAGACGTCCAGTACTATCCCGAATTTGTCCAGGATATGCGGGTACTCCTGCTCACACAGAAAATAAATGTCCGCGATGTCCTGACCATTTTTTACCCTTTGGTCGGTCCGATTTTCGAGAAGGACCTCAGGTTCATTGCCGGTGGCCTTGGAATAGGTCTCTAGGATATCCGATACCCCGGTTAGTATATCTCTTAGTCCTACGTTACTCCGCAGGCCCGGGTGGACCTCAATTTTTGCAGCGGGACACCCCAAAACATCAGAAATATCACAGAGCATTTTTACAAAGCATTCCCTCCACTGACGGTCTGCCCATCTCAATTCCGGTATTTTTCCCCGGGATTTGGGAGTCTTTCCGGGAAGAATTGCTTCCGTGTGCAGGATATAGGGTAAAGGACTAATATTGGGCCCTAGGCCCCCATACAAGAATTGGATTGACTCACGTGAAGGAATTGATCCTGGAACCTGATGGGTCTTTTCCACTTCTTTCTTTCCTCTGATAAAATGAGCGGGGATTTCTACAAATGTGCACCCATAGTGGCGGGCCAGTTCACAACGCCGGGAAAAATTGCCACGTGTCCTGACAACATTAGGAAAAACAAATTTTGGTGCTGACATAGGTCACAGGTCCCCGGTAGTATATTAATTTCCACTTCTGAAATAACGTATAATCACTCAATTTCTCTAGGCCATTCCCTTTTAAGTGCCTTTCCTAACGTTTTAACCTTATTGTTTGGAGAAATTTTCAGAAATATAATCCTGTTTTTGTCTTCCAAATAATTCCCGGGATGAGGAACTCCCCCTCACAAAGAAATGGTTTTGGTCATTATGGTCCCTTACGGCAACCGGAGTGTCGCTTTTTTCTGCAACGCATACAATAGCGACATCTTTTCCGTCCTTTTTCCAAAATTTTAATTCTGTTTTACCAAAATGTTTTTTTCCGATATATTTCGAAAACATCGAGTCATATAATTGGCGGTACCCGTCCTGATTTAAGGGGAGAGGGTACGGTGTATTAGATATTTTATTCAAATCTAATCTCAAAAACTATTGTTGGAATTTCATTACTTGACATAGACCTTCGTACTGAAATTATGACACATGCAGTGAAAAAGAGTATAAGGAGGCCGGTAGCGATTAAGACATTCAGATACGGTTTTAACCTAATGAGACATTCCCCCTATCCGGCTGTTTCTGAAGGATTGTGGTCAGGTTCCCGTGGGAGTAATATTCTGCTGTATTTTGGTTTTTATCCAGGTTATAAACAAAACCGGGGGTGCTATTCATTCTGGTTGTGGTATAACGTATGGCCTGTTGGGGCAGATCTTCCACAACAGGCTCAACATTGAGTGAACCCGGTTTGCCCTCAATGAAATTGGCAGGTATCCTTGATGCTACGACCCCTGATGTGTTGTCCGGTATAATTGATCGGGGTATCCAGCTCGTGGCGGTGTTTACCCCGGCCCGATGCCCGGCTTTACTCTCCTCCCCGCCTACGGTGATTGCACTTTTAATGGTTGACCCGATCCTGACCCACTTGCCATTCACATATTTCCAGAGCTGAATATTCAGTTGATCGTTGCCTGTCTGTTGTGGCATCTGGAGATTGAAGGAGAACTGGTGGTTCTGACCTGGTTTGATGGTTTTACCATCGCTCACCGCGACATTAATCACCTGGCTGACGACAACCCCGTTTGAATCGGTCATCCAGACCTGCATGGTTACATAATCCCCTGGTTCCCAGGAGATTTCCTCGTTGTTTGCAATGGTTATCGCCATATTTATGGTTTCCCCGGGCTCTGCAGAGGAGGGGATCGTCTTTGAAACCACAATAGCAGGTCCATCTGATGGTGACAGGGGGGTATCCGGGGTCTCCAGGTCAGGTACTACCCATGGTTCAGGCGGAGGTACCGGGGGTGGTTCGGGTGTGGGAGCTGGTGGGCGAGACGGGCCGGGCGGATAGAGTGCAAGGGGTAACTGATCCTGGTTACCTGGTGTAATATTGAGCGGGTAGTCTGCAATCCCATCCGTTGAATTTGTGGTCTGTGAGAATCCGTACCCGTCAGGGTTGCCGTAGAAATTACCGCCCAGGTATGCCCCGCCGATAATGTTTCCTTCCCTCGAATAGGTCTTTGAAATGTTCCAGGTGTTTCCACCGCTCGCGTCCGGGTTGACATTATAGTCGTTAAACAGGTAATTATCGTAGATAAGGTTTGACGTGGAAGATACAATGTTCAGGCCAAACGAACCACTGTTATTGACACGGTTGTGGAACAGAACGTAACTATCTGCATGATCGAGGGCGATTCCTACCTGGTTATTAAAGAACGAGTTCCCTGATAGGTTGCCACCGTCGGAATTTTCAAGGTATATACCCCATCCGTTTCCTTCGAGAAGGCCGCCACTGATGTTCGTGGCATTCGATGAAGTCGCATAAATCCCGATGGAATTGCTGTTTGTGGTAGTACCGTTCAAGTTGTTCTGCTCTGCATCATTAAGATAGACCCCGATTGTGTTTGAATTTGCCGAGTTCCTGGTCAGGTTGTTCTGTTCAGAACCTGAATACAACCCTATACCGAAATAATTGTAAGGTGCGGAATTTCCTGTCAGGTTATTACGTGACGAGTTATCGAGCCCGATCCCGTACCCGTTGGAGGCGACCGTGTTCGATGTGAGGGTGTTGTCATCTGACTGGTTGAGATAGATACCAAATCCGGTATTGTTGTTGATGGTTAGCCCTGAGACGACGTTATTCCTTGCATTCTCGAAACGTATACCCATGCCGTTCGCATTGGCACTTCCACCATTCACGTGGTTGTCCGCGGAATTGTTCAGCAGGGCTATGCCATCATAAGTATTTGAATTGGCTACGGTGCCTGACAGGATATTGTCAAGGGAGTTATCGAGGGCGATTCCTGCGGCGTTACCGGTTGCTGTAGTACCGGTAATGGTATTTCCGTTGCTCAGCTGCTCAAGGACAAGTCCCCAGTCGTTACTATTTACCGTATTCCCAGTCAGGTTGTTATGACCGGATGCAACAAGGTCGATACCGACATTGGTGTTACGGTTCGCGGTGTTCCGGGTAATGTTATTGGTATCTGAATTTTCGAGGAAGATACCATAGTTACTATTCCTGCTTGCCTCATTGATGCTCAGTTCAACATTCATGGAATTCTCAAGGACAATCCCTGATCCGGTGTTATAACTCGCATTCACGTTGGTAATGTTTGAGGCAACGGACCCCGGTAACGAAACGGTCCCATTCACATTATTGAGCAGGATACCTGCCAGGGTAAACCTGGTAACGGTGACGTTCGAGATGCTGACCCCGCTAAGTTCTCCCAGGGATGTCTGGTTGTAATTCGCTGCGGTCTGGTTGTTTATGATGATACCATAACCTGACATACCGAGTCCGTCAAGGGTCTTGGACTTCCCGTCAAAGATAGTCTGGCTCTGGTTGATCAAGAGAGCGAAACCGTTATTCGTGGAGAACGAGGGGCCTGCAAAGTCCAGGTACCACCCGTGTCCGGAGAGGTTCGCGACCCAGTAGCCCTGTCCCGGAGTGGATTCATCAAAGTAGGGATTCTCCGAAGATGTGTTCAGGGGTATCCAGTAGGGGATAGCACCCGGTGGTGCTACGTACCGGACAAGCGGCAGGTAATCGAAATTGCCATTTCCAAGATTTACCGCAGTATCATTGATTCCATCGTGGTTGAAGTCAACCCCGATATCAGAGGGACCGGTCCCATTCGGTTCACCCCAGTAGTTGCCACCGAATGACGGACCTCCGACGATGTTTCCACCCGGGGCAAAAGAGAGCGTGGTATTCCAGACGTTTCCGCTGCCAGCAGTATCGAGGTTTACGTTGATTGCGTTGTTGAAGTAGTTGTTATAAATCGTATTATCTGATGAATCAGTAAGATTGAGGCCATTCCCGTTATTACCTGTTATATTATTCCTTGTGATGATGTTGTTGTTACCCGCGAGATACACGCCAGACTGCCCATTCCCGGTGGCGTAGTTGCCGGTGAGAGTGTTATTGATCCCATTGATTTCAAAACCGTTTGCCGTGTTGCCATTCGCGGTGTTCCCGGAGAGATTGTTGTCACCCGAATTCCAGAGTGTAATTCCCGCTACGTTGTTGCTGGCAGTAACATTTTGTATTATGGAACCGTTTGTATTCCCGAAATAAACCCCATCCCAGTTGTTCTCCAGCTGGGAATCGCGGATGGCAATATTTGTGCTGTTTATTGCATAGATTATCCCTGCATTCGAGGATGAACCGATAATGAAACCTGAGACATTCCTGAGGTAGTAGATACTCTTACCGTTGACGAGGTTGGTGGTATCAATAGTCTGAAGATAATCCGTTTCATTGCCACGGATACCAAAGTTCGCCAGGCTTCCTGAAATGGTGTTGTTATGCAGCGAATTTTCCGGCGAAAACGCTAAGAAGATACCCTGTTGTATGTTACCGGTCACCATATTCCCGGTCAGGTTGTTTCGAGCCGAATTCTCAAGGACCAGCCCACCCCAGAAATTCCCATTTGCCGTGTTGTCGGAGAGGTTGTTCGAATCGGAGTCGTCGAGATGAATTCCCGCCCCGTCATTTCCGCCGGCGTTGTTACCAGTGAGGTTGTTCGAGTCTGAGTTTGTGAGATAGAACCCGTTCTCGTGATTGTCAGTGGCATTGTTATTGATGAGGTTGTTATGCATGGAATTACTGAAATATATTCCATCGCCGGTAATCGTGCCACTCGCATTGTTGCCGGTGAGGTTGTTATAGTCTGACCAGGAAAAGGCAATACCGGCATTCATGTTGCTGTTTGCGTTGTTTGCTGTGAGGTTATTATGTCCCGATGACCAGAGGTAAATACCTTCATAGTTCCCTGTGGCATTATTCCCCGTGAGATTGTTGTTGTCCGACAGGCGGAGAGAGAAACCGGAACCGCTGTTCCCGGTGGCGATGTTGTTGGTGAGATTGTTCCAGTTCGAGCCGTCGAGATACAACCCGTTTTGCTGATTCCCCGTCATTTCGTTATTTGCAACGATATTCCGGTCACCTGTGGAGATATTAACTCCGTCGTACGTATTGTAACTGGCAAAATTTCCGGTAATATTGTTGTCACTGCTTCCGAAGTTGAGGCGGACCCCGTTCCAGGCGTTGTGTTCCAGGGTGTTACCCGAAAGGTTGTTCCAGTTCGAGCTGGTGATTGCGATCCCGTTTCGCTGGTTAAACTGTGCGATGTTGTCCGTCAGGTTGTTACGGTCTGACCCCGTGTAGAGGTAAATTCCATTCCAGCCGTTTCCTGTTGCCGTGTTGCTCTCAAGTGTATTGTTTATTGATGATGATTCGAGATCGATCCCGTGGTTGGTGTTATTTCGCACCGTATTGTCAGTAAGATTATTCCTGGTGCTTGCGAAGACAAATATTCCGCTCCCTGAGTTAAAAGATGCGTTGTTTGATGAAAGGATTGTGTCATTCGAACTGTCGAGGAATATCCCACTCATACCCGGGGTAACGAGTCCGTTGAAGCTGGCATTGTTACGTTCCAGGCGGTTATTATCCGAGTATTCCAGCTGGATACCATAGTCACCATTCCTGTTCACCTCGTTGTTGTAGATCGTATTATTGGATGAATCAGAAAGAGTGAGGCCATTCCCGATATTACCCGCTATCGTATTACCTGTGAGGTTGTTCCGGTTGGACTGGTCGAGGAAGAACCCGCTCCCGTCATTCCCTGAGGCGTTGTTTCCGGTTAGGGTGTTTGAGTCGGAGTTGTAGAGATAGAACCCATCATAATCATTCCCGGTGGCGGTGTTACTGGAAAGGTTGTTCGAGAATGAGGTGTCGAGAGAGAACCCGCTCCAGGTATTCCCTGAGGCGATGTTGCCGGAGAGGTTGTTTAAGTTGGAGTTGTAGAGATAGAACCCATCATAATCATTCCCGGTGGCGGTGTTACTGGAAAGGTTGTTTAAGTTGGAGTTGTAGAAATAGAACCCGGAATTATCAGACTCGGAACCCAAGGTATTGTTGATGGCATTATTACTGGTGAGGCTGTTCGAGTTGGAGTCCTCTAAATAAAACCCGCGGACATTCCCGGTGGCGTTATTGTTGGTAAGGGTGCTCGAGGTCGTGTTCGAGAAGCTGATGCCCCACTCGCTGTTATTAACTGCGAGGTTATGATTGACATCAATATACGTTGAATTTGATACAATGATACCGGATGCCGCGGAAAGATAATCCCCATTCCCGGACGCATTCACGTTGGTAATGTTCGAAGCAACGGACCCTGGCCCGAAAGATGACCCGTTCACGTTGTTGAACAGGACGCCTGCCTGGGCAAACCCGGTGACGGTGACATTCGAGACGCTAACCCCGTTAAGTTCTCCAAGGGATGCCTGGTTGTAATTCGTTGCGGTCTGGTTGTTTACGATGATCCCGTATCCTGCCATGTTATTCCCGCTCAGTGTCTTACCCATCCCATCGAAGACCGTCTGGCTCTGGTTGATCAGAAGAGCGAAGCCGTTATTCGTGGAGAACGAAGTCCCGGCGAAGTCGAAGAACCATCCATGACCGGTGAGGTTCGCGACCCAGTAGCCACCGGGTCCACTATTATAATAGTAGGGATTTCCGGCTGTTGTGTTCAGGGGTATCCAGTAGGGGATGCCTCCGGGAGCAGTATAGCGAACGAGTGGCAGGTAATCAATATTACCGTCTCCAAGGTTTATCTCGGTGTCATTAATCCCGTCGTTGTCGGAATCGATCCCGATATCCGACGGGCCGTTGCCAGATGGTGAACCCCAGTAGTTACCGCCATACCAGGGGCCACCGACGATGTTGCCGTCATGAGCCCCGGAGCGGGTGGTGTTCCAGGTATTTCCCGAGACATCGCCTACGAATTGCAGGTTAGTCGTTTGGTTGAAGTAATTGTTGTAAATGGTGTTTCCAGTTGAGTCCTGGAGAGAGAGCCCGTAATCACCGTTTCCAATGATCCTGCTACCGGTGAGGTTGTTCGAGTTGGACCCGGAAAGAAGGAAACCACCCAGATCATTCTCTATGGCGTTGTTGCCGGAGAGGTTGTTCGAGTTGGAGTGGTAGAAACTGAATCCACGATTATTCCTTGATGCGTCGTTATTGTAAAGGGTGGTAGAGCTGGATTCCTCGAGATAGAACCCGTTTGCGTCATTCCATGAGGCATTATTGCCGGAGAGGTTGTTCGAGTCGGACTGGTAGAGAGTAAACCCGTTCCAGTTATTCCCAGAAGCGTTATTGTTGGTGAGGGTGTTCGAGCTGCTGCCTTCGAGCCTGAACCCGTAACCAAATACGCTTCCTATGGCGTTATTGCCGGAGAGGTTGTTCGAATTGGATTGGTAGAGATGGAAACCGCTCCCATATACGGACCCGACTAATGTATTCCCGGTGGCATTATTGTTGGTGAGGGTGTTCGAGTTGGAGGACGAGAGATTGAACCCATTCCAGGTATTCCCTGTAGCCGTGTTGCCGGAGAGCATGTTTGAACTGGATTGGTCGAGATAGAATCCATTCTGCCAATTCCCTGTGGCGGTGTTATTAGTGAGGGTGGTCAAATTGGTAAGACCACCAAATGGACTGAGATAGAACCCATCCATGTGATTCCCGGTGGCGTTGTTGCCAGTGAGGGTGTTCGAGTTGGCGTTTGCATAAAGAACAAACCCCGCCTTGGTATTCCCTGTGGCATTGTTCCCCGTGAGATTGTTGTAGTTGGAGCCGTAGCCGAGACCGATCCCGTCGAGTGTATTATCGGTGGCTGTGTTTCCTGTGAGATTGTTAGAGTCGGAATCGCCGAGGAAAAACCCGCTATAGTCATTCCTTATGGCTGTGTTATTGGTGAGGGTGTTGTAGTTTGACGACCAGAAAACGTA
>JBAXTR010000004.1:0-21803 GCA_037130095.1 Methanomicrobiales archaeon | reverse complement strand
AATTATTATTTTATAACATGCTCATTTCTGATATGGATATTCCGTTGTTCACCGAAATAATTCGCTTATTCACTTATTTTTTTGGAACTGTCGGGGCGGCAATTATTATTTTTGGTGGAATCGGAGCGACGGTGAATATCATTCTCCTGGAGACCAGGAAGAAACAAATTACTTATAACGATATAAGGGCGGATTTAACAGGCAAAATTGTATTTGGCCTTGATTTTTTTATCGCCGGGGATGTCCTTACAACCCTCCTCAATCCCTCCATGTGTGACCTGTTCACACTCGGGGCCATTGTCGTTATCCGGACAATTCTCGGGTATTTTTTATCAAAGGAAAACCTCTCGCTGGAACCTGCAGCTGCAACCGGACCGCAATGATGTCATGTTTCTCAAATTACCGCCGGATAACAACAAACCAGGTATTATTCCATCATCCAACGGGATTGGATATACACGGCGAGAATACGGTTGAAAAGAAGCCAAAGCGAAACTTGGGCTGATAATACCGCCGTTTTTCTGGAGGACGGAAAATGGTCATCCTGTATCGAGCTATGTTAGTCTGCAACCGGAACGGAGAAATAAAGAATAAGCTGATACCTGGCCCGGTCACAGTGGTTGTAAAACAGGGGAATCACGATATCGGGTTTTAAATCCAAAACGGACAGATAGTATAATCAAAGGACTAACAAATGGCATTTACATATTTTTTCAGAGATCGGCAGCCGCTGGAACGGGCTATTGATTACCTCCTGCCATCCATTATCAGTTCTTCTCACGTCCAGATCTGGAGTGCAGGGTCTGCGATGGGGCCGGAACCATATACCATCGCGATCCTTCTCCGGGAACGGCTTGGTCATCACCAGTTCCGGAATATCAAGATTTTAGCCACTGATATTGATATATCTGATAATTTTGGGAAGACCATTACTGCCGGGAGGTACCATACCAGTGATCTCCAGCGGCTCCCCCCTAATATGTACGAACGTTACTTCACGCCGGACACGGATGCCCCGGAATTTTCGACAATATCAAGCGAATTGCGTTCAGCTGTCGAATTTCATCGCCACGACCTTCTCACCTATAACCCGATTTCCACCGGCGTCAAACTCATCGTATGTAAGAATGTCCTGCTCCATTTTACTGATGAGGAACGGATTCGTGTCCTCACCATGTTTTATCATGCACTCTCGGATGACGGCGTCCTCCTGCATGAACACACCCAAAAGATGCCTCCTGAACTTGATGGAATGTTTGAACAGCTGTTTACGGATGCCCAGATTTTTCGAAAAAAGAGGGTGGGCCTATAAAAATCAAGAACCTGACCCCCAACAGCGACGTATATACATCAAACGTGTACCTTGTAACAGGGACAAACAATACCCTCCCTGATGTTAATACGCTCATCGATGTGGGAAGAGACCCGAAAATTCTTGATACCCTCCCCAACGAATCGACCGGCGTCGGGAAACGCGCTGTTGAACAGGTAATTATCACCCATAACCATTATGACCATACGGGTATGCTCAAAGCGATAATCGATCGTTACCATCCACGCGTATATGCCTTTTCACCCAACCTTTCTGGGGTGGATTTTCTTCTCAGGGACGAGGAAGAAATCAGTATTGGTGACCGCTATTTCGAAGTAATACACATCCCCGGTCATTCAAGTGACTCTATCTGCCTGTTTTGTAAAGAAGACGGGGCCCTTTTTGCAGGTGACACACCAGTAATCATCAGGTTTGCAGGGGATACCTACTCCGCAGCCTTCATCAGCGGACTCGAGAGAATCTGTCGGAAAAATGTGAGGACGATCTATTTCGGGCATGGTACCGAAAAAACAGAGGGATGCAACCAGGCCCTTGCCGAATCTCTTCTCCGTGTGCGGGAAAGCACTATCATACCGTGACGCAGAGTATCCAGGTTACGTCCCGAATAAAACGATATTATAGCTCTATCGAAAAATGAATTGTGTTATTTTATACACTCGATCTTAATTATAATACCACCCATTGTTGCAGATTTTTCGGGAGAGAGAATAGGGAAGAAAAAATCCAACAGTTTTTTAGATAATAGATGTTTCTATTGGCATGGCATAATTGCCCAACATCAACCAGCTTTTATAATATATATTAATAATAAAGTAGATTCAGCGTGAAATTTTCGCTGGATTTCAGCTCCGGCTCAATGATTTTCACGAATAGTCACCATGCAGGACATTAGGAAGGAAATGGCAGAAGGGGACGCAGGATTCCTGATCTCCCGTATGTAGGGGATTACAACACTGGAACAAGGTGATTCTGAATGGTACATTCAAATGGAACTCAGGAAACTGAGGGGCTAAAGTCCGGCACAACCCGGGAAAGGAAGAAATCAAAACTTATAAAAGAAGGTGCCCAAGCGATGAAAGATGAGATTGATGCTAATGTTATAGATACTAACACGCTGTTTGAAAAAGCATTCCGTGGAGATACAGATGCACAGGATGAAATAAAGACCCAGTTCACCAATATGAACAATTTTCTCGGGGAGGCCGTTCCAATCCTTACCAGGATGGCCGTGAATGACCACACCCTGAAAATTGAAGGTCATTACGAAGGTCTCGCAGGTGAAGCCGCTGTTGGCGTGAACCAGGTCCGGGACCGGGTCAATCACATCGCAGGCTCTATTGTAAAAATTGGAGAGGGCGATATTAGCGAATATGAAGAGTATAAAAAAATTGGACGCCGTTCAGAGAACGACACGATTGTACCCGGATTCATACAATGCCTGGGTGCACTCCGGGGATTAATCGCCGACGCAAACATGCTCTCAAAGGCCGCGGTTGAAGGAAAACTTGACACTCGGGCGGATGCTACAAAGCATAAGGGAGATTACCGCAAGATTGTCGAAGGCGTGAATGAGACTCTCGACGCTGTTATCGGACCACTCAATGTTGCCGCAGAGTACGTTGACCGCATCAGCAAGGGCGAGATCCCGGCTAAGATCACAGACAAGTACAACGGGGACTTCAACGAGATCAAGAACAACCTGAACAACTGTATCGATGCCATCAACGGGCTCGTTGCTGATGCCAACATGCTTTCAAAGGCCGCGGTTGAAGGAAAACTTGACACTCGGGCGGACGCAACAAAACACCAGGGCGATTACAGGAAGATCGTGCAGGGTGTTGACGATTGCCTCGACGCGGTGATCGGACCTCTTAACGTTGCTGCTGAGTATGTTGACCGTATCTCAAAAGGCGACATTCCCCCAAAGATTACTGAGAAGTACAATGGCGACTTCAACGAGATCAAAAATAACCTGAACAATTGTGTAGATATTATGAACGGGCTCCTTTCTGAGACCGATGTCCTGATCCAAGCTACCAAAGATGGAAAACTGGACACGAGAGGAAATGCCCAGAAATTCCCCGGGGGGTGGGGAAAACTGGTTGGCGGTGTTAACGAACTGATAGATGCATTTGTCCACCCAATTAATGTTACCGCTGAATATGTCGACCGTTTCAGCAAGGGAGAGATCCCCCAGAAAATCACTGATAAGTACAACGGGGACTTCAACGAGATCAAGAACTGCCTGAATGCTTGTATCGATGGACTCCAGGGCCTTGTCGAGGCAAATAAGGTTCTCGGACGTATGGCAGTAAATGATCATTCAAAGGGTGTGGAGGGAGATTATGTCGGTTTGTTCGCCGAGGTTAAAGTCCATGTCAACGAAGTACGGGATCGGCTCCGTGGCGTAACAAAACAGATCAACGAGATCGCAATTGGAGATGTTAAAGAACTGGATGAACTGAAGAGAGTCGGGAAGAGGAGCGAGGAAGATCACCTGTTACCCGCAATTATCAATTGCCTCGAAGTCGTTGACCGGCTGATAAAGGATACTGCAGTGCTGGCAAAAGCTGCTGAGGAGGGGAGACTGGATACCAGGGCAGATGTTTCACGTCATGTGGGAGAATATAAAACCATTGTCCAGGGGATCAACAATACGCTCGACAATGTCATTGGACCTCTCAATGTCGCTGCAGAATATGTTGACCGTATCTCAAAAGGCGATATCCCCCCTAAAATCACTGACAAGTACAACGGGGACTTTAACGAGATCAAGAACAACCTCAACCAGTGCATCGATGTTATGAACGGACTCTTGCAAGAGACCGATGTTCTCATACAGGCAACTAAACAGGGAAAACTGGATACAAGAGGAAATTCCCAGAAGTTCCCGGGGGGATGGGGAAAACTCGTTGCAGGTGTTAACGACCTTGTCGATGCTTTTGTTCATCCGATCAACGTGACTGCTGAATACGTGGATCGTATTTCCAAGGGGGACATTCCTCCGAAAATCACCGACACTTACCAGGGAGACTTCAACGAGATCAAGAACAACCTCAACCAGTGTATCGAGGTTATGAACGGGCTCCTCCAGGAAACAGATCTCCTTATCCAGGCTACGAAAGATGGTAAACTGGACACGAGAGGAAATTCCCAGAAGTTCCCAGGTGGCTGGGGGAAACTGGTGGGTGGTGTTAACGAGCTGGTCGATGCATTTGTACATCCCATCAACGTTACATCCGAGTATGTTGACCGTATCTCCAAAGGGGATATTCCTCCGAAGATTACAGACACGTACAAGGGCGATTTCAACGAGATCAAGAACAACCTCAACCAGTGCATCGAGGTTATGAACGGACTCTTGCAAGAGACCGATGTTCTCATACAGGCAACCAAAGAGGGAAAACTGGATACAAGAGGGAACTCACAGAAGTTCCCGGGTGGTTGGGGAAAACTGGTTGCTGGCGTTAACGACCTGATCGATGCATTTGTTCACCCGATCAACGTGACTGCTGAATACGTGGACCGCATCTCCAAAGGGGACATCCCACCCAAGATTACTGACAAGTATAACGGGGACTTCAACGAGATCAAGAACAACCTCAACCAGTGCATCGAGGTTATGAACGGACTCTTACAAGAGACCGAAGCACTGATAAAAGCTACAAAAGAGGGGAAACTCCAGACCCGTGGTAATGCCCAAAAATTCCCGGGTGGCTGGGGCACCCTCGTTGGCGGAGTGAACGACCTGATTGAGGCATTTGTGCACCCGATCAATGTGACTGCTGACTATGTGGACAGAATCTCCAAGGGGAACCTCCCACCAAAGATTACAGACACCTATCTCGGAGACTTCAACCAGATTAAAAACAACCTGAATAATTGTATCGATAATATCAATGCACTTGTCGGAGATGCAAACATCCTCGCAAAGGCTGCTGTTGAAGGGAAACTCGATACACGGGCCGATGCGACAAAGCACGAGGGCGATTACCGCAAGATCGTTGAAGGTGTCAATTCAACTCTTGATTCCGTTATCGGACCTCTTAATGTTGCGGCCGAGTACGTTGACCGCATCAGCAAGGGGGAGATCCCGGCAAAGATCACCGATAATTACAACGGGGATTTCAATGAGATCAAGAACACCCTCAACGCCTGTATCGACGCTATCAACGGTCTCGTCGCTGATGCGAACATGCTCGCAAAGGCTGCTGTTGAAGGGAAACTCAAAACGAGGGCCGATGCGACTAAACACCAGGGAGACTACCGTAAGATCGTCGAAGGTGTGAATGCCACGCTCGATTCGGTGATCAACCCTGTCAACGAAGCATTGCGCATGTCAATAGAGTTTTCCAAATGCAATTTTGCAGCCAGGGTTGATGAAAACCTTCACGTGGAAGGTGATTTCATCAAGTTCAAAGATGCGCTGAACAGCATTGGTATTGAAGTCTCCAAAGCCGTGAACATCATCAACCAGCAGGTCATGGAGCTTGCATCGAATGCCGAGGAAGCAAATGCAAGTGTTGAAGAAGTTTCATCCGGGGCTGAACAGATTGCAAAGAATGCTGCAGGTGTTAGTACCAACGCAGAACGTGGAAATGAGGGGATTGCACAGGTATTACGGGCAATGGAAGACCTCAACCAGACCGTGACTGATGTCGCCCAGAAAGCAGAGAAAGTATCACAACTGACCGAGGATGCCAACCAGTTGAGCACAAAAGGTACCGGCCTTGCCGAACAGGCAGAACGGGGCATGCAGAGCATTACCACCTCTTCAAACGAGGTCGATAAGATCATTTTCGATATCAAGGCAGAGATGGACAAGATCGGAAAGATCGTCGGATTAATCAGCGACCTGGCGAACCAGACCAACCTCCTTGCCTTGAATGCAGCGATTGAAGCTGCACGTGCAGGAGAAGCCGGCAGGGGCTTTGCTGTTGTCGCCACTGAAGTGAAATCACTTGCACAGGAGTCCCGTGCTTCTGCAGAGAACATCGCAGAAATGATCGGGACACTCCAGAAAAAATCCATGGCAGCCGGTGAAGCAGTTGCGTCCTCGAACCGTGAAGTAAAAGCCGGTAGCGAGGCACTTTCCCAGACACTCCGTGCGTTTAAGGATATAGCACGTTCGATTGAGGATATCAGCAAGAACGTGGTGGAAGTCGCCAGTGTGAGCGAGGAACAGGCAGCAACGGTGGAAGAAGTCACTGCAAGCGTTAATGAAGTGCATGGCATGGTGCAGGCTACCTCAAAAGATGCGATGGACGCCGCCGCTGCTTCTGAGGAAGCTTCAGCATCCATTGACCAGATATCAAAGGTTATTGGCGGTGTGAACTCGATTGTGGACAAAGTCTCGAAAGAGATGGCAAAGTTCAGGGTGTAACACCAGGTGACTACAAATGACTGAAGAATATCAAGTCAATGTTCCCCCAAGCGGGAGTGTGGCATTTCACCCCACACATGTTGATAGCCCGGCAGGACTGACTGCAGGGGCACCACATAATCTCCATGCGACAAGTGGTGATGGTGTTCAAAAACTGAGTGATAATATCCAGGTTGTGGAGTTCCTCCTTGGGGACGAACATTTTGCCATAGACCTCTTTGAGGTACGGGAAGTGGTAGAGTATACAAGAATTACCCATCTCCCGGATACACCACCACATATCAGGGGTATTATTGATCTTAGGGGTGAAATTACTACCATTATCGACTTAAAAAATCTGATGCATATTCATGCTGAAAAGAAAACAGATGAGTCAACGTCCCGCATCATTGTCCTCGATGACCGGATCACCAAGTCGAAAATCGGGATCATGGTGGATGATGTCCTGTCTGTTTCCACATTTTCAAGAAAGGAAGTGGATACTTCGGCTGCCACAATAAACCGGGAACAAAATAATATCATCGGGATCATAAGGAAGAAAATCAGGATTAAAGACAAAGATGTTAATGAATTAATTATCTGGATTGATATTCAGCGTTTACTGAAAGATGTTGACCAGGAGATTGTAAAAGAATCCTACGGAAAGATAACCGAGGAATCACCCGAACCAACCACTTCATAAAGGAGAATACGGGAGGTCAGGAGACCTCCATGGTACCTCCTTTCTGTATGATCCATACCATTCCGGAAATGGTATTGGATTTACTTAAACACCTGCCTTAAATTGAAGATGGGGCCGACGAACCATGAACTCCAGGCCCTCTTTTTTTATCAGGGAAACGAAAAAATAAAAAATCCCCTGTTTTGGTAAGCACTACTCCGATTTGGGCAATTTATTCCTTGAAAAACGGTGAAACGCATATAACCCGCTCGGTAGAATAATTACTACTCTATCATGTCCCGATGCAGGGGGTGCCAGGTACGGATATAATGCTGGCAGCGGTAATCATCATTCTCCTCTCGATCCTCCTCCTGTACCTTGGGAGCCGCTTCAACATTCCAAGTATCGTGAGCTTCCTGATCATTGGGATCCTTGTCGGACCTTTTGGGTTAGCAATCATACAGGATGAGTCCAATATCGGGATGATCGGCCAGATCGGGATCATCCTACTCCTTTTTACCATTGGTCTTGAATTTTCGTTCAAGAAACTTCTCGGTGCCTGGAAAGCGATTATAATCGGTGGGATCATCCAGGTCTGCACAACTATTGCTGCAATCGCCGCAATTACGTACTGGATCGGCTGGGAGTTTAATGTAGCCATTTTTTTTGGTTTCCTGGTCTCCCTTTCGAGCACAGCAATAGTAATGAAAGTACTCCAGGAGCGTGGAGAGATCGAGACCCTTTCAGGCAGGACGATGCTCGGGATACTGATCTTCCAGGACCTCGCTATTATACCGATGATCCTTATCACCCCGTTGCTCCTCGGAACAGGTGGCCCCTCGATCGTGTCACTACCCCTGCAGGTCTTCAAAGTGGCAGTGATTCTCCTGATTATTGTTGTTTCCGCACACTGGCTTGTACCTGCATTCCTTTACAGGGTCGCAAAACAAAGGAGCAGGGAGTTGTTTTTTGTAACAATCGCAGGAATTTGCCTTATTGTTGCCTGGCTTACTAATGCGGCAGGGCTTTCCGTGACACTGGGGGCGTTTGTCGCCGGCCTCATTATCGGCGAATCTGATTACAGTATTGATGCCCTGTCGAATATTATGCCGTTTCGGGATGTTTTTGCAGCGATCTTCTTTATCTCCATAGGAATGCTCCTTGATACACGGGTGCTTACCACAAATATCCCGATTGTTACAATAGTTATCCTGACGATCATCGCGGTCAAATTCCTGACGGGATCGTTTTCAGCCATTGCGCTTGGCCTTCCTGCACGGGTAACCGTGTTTACAGGCCTGGCCCTCTTTCAAATCGGGGAATTTTCTTTCATTCTTGCAGAAACAGGCAGGAATTCGTCGTTAATTCCGGATACCACCTACCAGGTTTTTCTCGCTGCGGCCATCGTAACCATGGCACTTACCCCGTTTTCTATTCGCGGGGCCCCGGGAATAATGGAAGGAATCTACCGGTTATTCCCCTGCCGGTTATCCTCATTGAAAATTTCTGAAAAGGACACCACGGCGGATAAAACGAAACTCACGGACCACACCATCATCGTTGGTTTTGGGATCACCGGTAAAGGTGTCGGACGGGCAGCGGAAATTGCAGGAATTCCCTATACTATCATTGAGCTGAACCCGGATATTGTACGCCAGGAGCGGGATTCCCATAAACTGGATATAATTTTTGGAGATGCAACAAACCCTGATGTGCTCAGGCATGCAGGGATCCATGGTGCCCGGGCACTCGTTATCGCAATTTCCGATAGGTCTGCTGTACCACGGATTGTACATACAGCCCGTGATCTTTCTCCCTCCCTCTATATTGTCACCCGGTCCCGGTACCTGGACGACGTAGATGACCTGTTGGAACAAGGAGCAAACGAGGTGATACCTGAAGAGTTCGAGGTCTCAATCGGTCTTTTTTCCAGAGTCCTAGCAAATTACGGGATAGACGATATCGAAATTGAGAAAGTAAGCCAGCGTATCAGGAACAGGGGGTACCACCTTTTTACACGGGTAGCCGATCCGGAGCAGTCACTATCAGACCTGAAATTACGCTATGCTGATACCCGGGTCCATACTCTGCGCGTGGGTCAGGCTCCGGGTGTAGTCGGAAAAACCCTGGCTGAACTTGACGTGAACAACCGATTCGGGGTGACCCTACTTGCCTTCAGGCGTGAGGCAACCACCACAACGATCCCTCCTGCAGAAACAACACTGGAACAAGGTGACGAGCTGATCATTCTTGCATCGGAAGAGCATCTTGAAGAACTGTCCGATTTCCTTTCCGGGGAATCAGTATCCGGGCCCGGCAAGCCAGAGACCGCACAGAAATAATGCCCTGCCTGTAATCTTTATAAAAAGGCACCTTTGGCATTCAATATCTTTCACAATACAGGCCTGTAATTGAAAAGTTATATCATTAAATGCGATGTAATCAACGTTTACGAAATTACCATGTTCTGCCCGGTTTGTGGAGAGAAAAATGATGATAAGAGTGCCTGCTGCACGAAATGCGGGTTAGACCTCGCCCGTCTGAGGGCTGTAATTGCACAGGGAGACCTGGACAATGATTGTCTTTGCAGGGAGGAGGATACCCCGGGTGGAGAGACCTTGCTTACTGTTGACAACAGGATGGCTAATACACTACCGGACGAGACGCTACACAGTGATTTTACTGCCCCTTTACCCGATGAAACGGCCAGCTATGACAATTCTGATCCTGTCCAGTTGAAAGAGCGTGGAAATGAGTTATTCCGGCAGGAAAAATACCTGGACGCCCTGGACTGCTATGAAAAGGCACTGGCGATAGACCAGTTCTACCAGGAAGCCTGGTTCAATAAATCAATTGTCTTAAAGAAAATCGGACGCCAGGACCAGTCAAAAGTATGCTGGGGGATCTACAAACGGCTGAGTTCGGGTGAACCTGAAGCCCAAAAAAATCGACAGGCATAGAATTACCCGCTTTCAATGGATATACTACCCCGGAAGTACTTACGTATAACCAGTCGGTTCGATTAGCAGAAGCAATTTATGGCTGCCCGTTCCAGCCTTTAATACAACATGATTATGAAGTGGTACGAATGAAAAAACCTACGCTGATATTTATTATCATTATACTCGGGTTCGCACTCCTGCTAGCCCCGCTGGTATCCGCATCGGGTATGTCCTTTGGAAGTAGCATGATAACAACTGATACAGAATTTTACGGCGATGCAGTCCTAAATGAAACCACTGAACTGAAATGGTCAACAGGAGCAGATACCTATGAATGGAAAGAGTCATCTTCTCAGAATAACGCAACGAGGCAGAAGACGCAGTCCGTACTGAATACCCGGCAGGAGAATGGTAGTATCCGATGGTCATTCCAGAAAAATGGATACAATCTACCCTCCCAGACCCCTATAAACCAGTATATAGATGATCGAACTATTATGAAACCACAAAACCGCTTTTCATATTCAAAGATCCAATTTATGCCAGGTATCCAGTTATTCTGAAATACCACATTTTTCCCCTGATTATAGTGAATTGATTCCTGCTGATCCCTCTCCTCATACCCGATGATGCAGTTAACCCCTGCCCCTGCTTTCGAGCGATACCTTTACTTCTTCAGCATGACCTTTAACCCTCACTTTTCGCCAGACTTCCACAATCGTTCCAACGGGGCTTATCAGGAAGGTATCACGCTCTGTCCCAAGCACTTCTTTTCCAAACATGATTTTCGGTTTCCATGCATCGTATGCTTTTAATACGCGGTGGTCAGTATCACTGAGCAGTACCACGGTAAGGTTATGTTTTTCTGCAAACCGTTGGTGACTGTCAGGGGTGTCCCCGCTCACACCAATTACCTGGGCACCGAGAGCTGCAAACTGTTCAAGTGCCGCTGAAAATCTGACGGCCTCAAGAGTGCATCCCGGGGTATTATCTTTCGGGTAAAAATACAGGACCACCCATTTGCCCTGAAACGCTGACAGGCACACTTCTTTCCCACCTGCATCGGGGAGACAGAAATCCGGGGCCTTCCTGTTAACGAACGCATCAATATCTTTTTTAACCATCAGTACCAGCTGGGTAATATCCTCTTCAGGTATTTCAATTATATGGCGGAACCAACCAGGTATTGTATGGCGTATGGCAGGCAAAGGGGGGAGATTCTTACTTTGTTCCAGGTATTGCGCCATATTTATCTGATTTTCAATTCGGGAACCGGATTTCATCCGGAAGACATTCCCGCGGAATACGATCATGATTACGGCTTCCTACCTTAAACTAAAGGAAACGGGCGATTTGCGGGGGCGTGTTCAGCGGGCATGGGATTTGCTTGCCGCATGTACACTATGCCCGCATAAATGCGGAGTTAACAGGAGGGAAGATGAAACAGGGTTCTGTAAAACCGGTGTCCATCCAGTCATAGCAAGTTATGGGCCTCATTTCGGGGAAGAACCACCTCTTGTCGGACAACACGGATCGGGCACAATTTTTTTCTCCCGTTGTAACCTCCGGTGCTCGTACTGCCAGAACTATACGATCAGCCAGAAATCATGTGGACAACCGATAGGCTGCATGGAACTGGCAGGTATCATGTTGCAACTCCAGGCAATGAAATGCCACAATATCAACCTGGTCTCACCAACCCACGTGGTACCACAAATTCTTGCGGCGGTTGAAATAGCATCGGGCAGTGGTCTCGTCATACCGTTAGTCTACAATACAGGCACCTACGATGATGGTAAAACGCTCGGACTCCTGGACGGTGTGATTGACATCTATATGCCGGATGCAAAGTACGGTCGTGACGATGTGGCACTTGCCCTGTCAGGGATTCCGGATTACTCCCGGGTTATGAAATCCGCTTTACGGGAGATGTATCGGCAGGTTGGGGACCTGGTCTGCAGGGATGGGGTAGCGGAGCGGGGGTTGATCATCAGGCACCTGGTGCTGCCAGGTAACATTGCAAATAGCGAGCTGGTCATGGATTTCATTGCCAGTGAACTCTCCCAGGATACCTATGTCAATATCATGGCCCAGTACCAACCGGCGTGGAAGGTCCTTGAAGGAGAGACAGATCCCAGGTACGGAGAGATGAAGCGTCCGATAACTGTCCGGGAGTACCAGTACGCAACCAGGTGCGCGAAGGCGGCAGGCCTTCACCGGGGATTTGAGGGATGTGATTGTTGATACGCAGGGAATTTGGACCCAAGAAAAAAATTTTACAGGAAATTTATCCTGTTATAGATCGGTTCAGGTTGTCACTTACCCAGTTGAACTCCACCCCTTCATCCGGCTGCGACGTAAACTGGCCTGTCATTACCCAGAAGGGTTTCCCGGTATCGTTTTTCACCGCCCATATATCGTAGGACGCGATCGCACGGTCACCCGCATCGTTTAGATGGAGCAGGTGACTTGTACCATAATAGGTGCGGGCCTGCCGTACGAAGGCACGTTTCAGTTCTTCCGGGCCGGCATCCGGTGTCAGGGCCTTTACTGATGTAATTACCCAGATACCATCATAGATTGCGAGCGGTTCAGCATCGGGTTCACGCCCGGTTTTTTCCTGCATTATCGCTGATAGTCGGTTTGCATCAGTTCCTGGTCTGAAGACCCCCCACATGGTCCCTGAAAATTTTGTATCCACAGCGAACCGGGCAGCACTTGTATTTCCGGTAAGCCCGGGAATCAGCAGGTTTCCATCACATCCAAACCACCTGATCCGGCTGAGGTTCGGCATACCCTTCGCCGCATCCATAATGCCAGGTACTTCGTTGAATGTGACAGCATATATACCGGAATTAGCCGCACCATAATTTGCGATGATGGTTCCCGCCTGTATATCGAGATCGGTCACGGTTGTACTGAAATTGACCGTTCCTGGTGCATAACCTACCCCTTCACCCATATATCCCCCGTTTCGTGAAATGACTCTGGAAACAGCATTTTTAAGCCCTCTGCCCCAGATGTCATCCCGATATACCGGAACCACGGCTTTGATATTTTCGTGACCAAGATAATAGCCCATCGCCTTCGCCTGGCTTGTATCGTCGGAGATGAGCCGGTAAATCGAATCATTTCCAATGGCGAGATCTGGGGACGTACTTCCCGTTGAAATAACCAGTATTCCGCTCTTATCAGTAAATGGTTTTAATTCCGAAAGTTCTGCACTGCTAAAATAACCGATAATTATATTTCCACCCATTTCATGGATATTTTCAGCGAGCTGACGCGTGATTTTCGGATCGCCATTCGTATTACTGATATTTATTTCAATGCGGAAGGGTGCACCAATAGACTGATAATAATCGTTGATATCTGTTTCAGCCTGCTTCAGTGCAACTGCCGCGGTCTCCCCGTATGCTTTCATATCACCTGTCAGTGGAACGAGGGCAGGGATTGTAATAACCTGCAAGGGGACTGGCGCCGGTATGTTCTTCAAAGGTACCTCGGAAGGGCTGGAACATCCGGAGAAGAGTGCGCATACCAGGATCAGGAGAGCCAGAATGGATAAAACCCGTAATCGCATACATGCTCTTTGAGAAAAATTCAGATAAACGTTATGATTTAGTGATTGGGATCATAGCATTCTGAAAATCTGACAGTATAGGTTGCCTGTAACGAGGGATGACAGGCAACGGCTATATACCCACCTTATCCGGCCCTGGCTTTAATTATGACTCTGAATCCCCGTTATTCTCGCTGGCTTTTTCCCCGGTTTCCTCCCTGAAAAAGTCTACCCAGGCCTGTCGTACCTCTTTCTGGATTATATGCTCTTTGAGGTACATGTAGAGGGCATAGATAACAAGGAGATATGCAGCTGCCCGTATGATAATTAATGGCAGGGTAAGAGGTACCTTCAGTCCGGCCAGCGTGGCTGCATGTGACGCACCAAAAAGCCCAAACGCAATCCCTACATAAAGGGGAAGTTTCTCGCCGCTTTTTTTAAAGATTATATAACCAAGCACCAGGATGATGATACAGAGGATCAGGTTAATAAAAATAATCGGGTCCCATTCTATTGCCATACTACACTCATCCTGGAAATAATCTATCTGTATTTAGTCACAATTTGTTATTAATCCGGAAGGTAAAGATTTGCTGATCAAACCCGGCGGGCAGGTCACCCGAAATAACAGATTATACGATAAATATGGGGTATTAAATGGAAATAGCAAGATTTGGTGAGATCGATATTGTTACCATGATGGTAAGAGTCGACTCCGATACTGCAGGAGTTCTTGAAAAATCACTCAACGGCCTCATGGCAACAGGATCGAAAAAGATAGTGTGCGATTTCTCAACTACCACGTACATCAGCAGTGCGGGTCTTCGGGTATTGCTATCTGTTACAAAAACCCTGGTCCGCTCAGAAGGCAGGATTGTTCTCTGTTCACTTCGTCCCAATGTAAATGAAATAGTTACGATAGCCGGATTTAACCAGATTATCCCGATATTTCCAACGCGGGAGTCCGCAATAAGACTATTATCATGAAACTCTTTTCGATGAAAGAGTCGTCATTTGTTTTTTGTCACCACAATGAGGAAGAATATATTTCACATTAACGACAACTGGACGTGGTGCGTTTTTTCACTTTACTACGGTGTAGAGTGCATCCTTCTCCCGGGAATTACCAAGGATCTGTACAAATTATTTTCCCGATGTGTCATTCCACGGTGCACCACTGCACCGGTCTCACCAATTCAATGCAGAGTTTTTATTAAGGTGCACCACAAATTGTTCAGAAGGTGCACCATAAGAGGGATGCACTTTAAACAGGCGGTACCTAGTCATCCAGTTAAGGATAACCATGGCAGGTGGTCCCGGGTCCCTTATCCGGACTGAGGATTGTCCCGGTGATGATTAACTCGCACACGGTACTGTCGGCCTGTTTACCAGGAGAGGATATTTTTGACTGAAACCAAAGAAATAGGAAGGAACGACATCTTCCTGACCGATAATACTGCCAACCCGGCACCGCTCGGGCTGTGTGCATTTGGTATGACGACGTTGTTATTGAGCGTCCATAATTTAGGCATAACAACGTTGTCGAGCCCAATTCTCGCCATGACGATCTTTTATGGCGGGATTGCACAGGTCATCGCCGGTATCATGGAATGGAAAAAGAACAATACATTCGGACTTGTAACATTCGGGAGTTTCGGATTTTTCTGGATCTCGTTTGCAACAATCCTGATGCTTCCCGCGCTTGGTCTGGCAAAAGCACCTGGTCCGGTTGAACTGGCTACATTTCTGAGTGTCTGGGGTATCTTCGCATTTGGTCTTTTTATCTGTACATTAAAAATGCATAAAATCCTGATGGTCACGCTCCTGGCAGTCGTGCTGCTGGTAATCCTCCTCGTTGCAGCGCAGTTGACCGGCAGTGCAGTAGTCCTCAAGATGGGCGGTGCAATGGGTATCATCGCCGGAGGTCTTGCACTTTATATCGGAATCGGTCAGCTAGTCAATGAGATCCATGGAACAAAAGTGTTCCCGGTCTAATCTTTTTTTTTAAAAAAATAGTATTTTTCACTGTTTTACCACCCGGACACAGCATCACATCGTTTCGCTTCAAATGACCAGTCAGCACCTGAATGAGGGGGATGAGTCCATTCCAGATCCCCAATTTTCCCGTTTTCAAATTACCGGGTTTTAACGTGTTACTGATCTCTTTGGATTACGATGCCGCTTCTTTTTCCAGTTCCCTGATAAGTGCTCCAAGTTTCTTAAAATCCTCCTTTAAGTGTTCCCTGCTCAGCGGGTTATGAAGAGTTGCAGCCGGATGCAGGGCAGGGATAATTTTTTGTGGGAACCCGAATGGTTCACCTTCAAACACGGTCCCTGATATATCCGTGATTTTGACAAACTCAACCCCTATTCTCCCTAGCACGTAACGGGTCGCATGCCTGCCAAGCGGGACAAGCAAAGGAGGTCTGATTGTGTTAATCTGCTGTTCAAGCCAGGGAGTGCAGGCCTGAATTTCATCAGGTTTCGGGTCCCTGTTTCCAGGAGGGCGGTGTTTCACAATATTTCCGATAAAAACATCCTCACGTGAGAGCCCTGTCCCGCCAAGAAGAGAATCAAGGACCTTTCCGGCCCTGCCAACAAACGGTCTACCAAGAGAGTCCTCTTGTTCACCAGGAGCTTCACCAATGAACATCACCCTTGCACAGGTACTGCCTTCTCCCGGAACGGCCTGTTTCGCCCCATCCCAAAGCGGGCAGCGGCGGCATTTCATAATCTGGCTGGATATCCGGGCAAAAATCGCATCGGTTGGTTCATCTGGGGCCATATTACCATTTGATGAAAGGAGACGGGAGAATAAAAAAGGTAGTGGTCTGGTGAGCGGGACAAACTGCAATCACGGATCATCTCCGGGAATATCATCCGTATGATAAATAATTAATAACGGATAGTAAAAATACTAGGTATGCGCCGTTTTCTTCATGTAAAACGCCAAATGGTATTCGTCCTTTTAATTTCATTCATTTTGATCCCGGTATTCGTATCCGCTTCCAGTGGTAACCAGGGGGATGATGCAACCATCCTAACCTCTAAAGGATTTGACCTTTATAAGTCAGCCAGGTTCAAAGATGCACTTGATTCTTTTGAAAAGGCTATTGTACTTGATCCGTATTCCTCGCTCTCATGGTATGGGAAGGGACTGTCGAGTGCTGCATTGAATGATAAAGAAGGTGCGATACAGGCCCTTGATCGCGCAACAGAACTCAGCCCGAAAGATGAACAGGCATGGTTGAAAAAGAGCGAGGTGTACATCTCCATGAACCGGAATGATCTTGCGATTAATGCGTATAAAAGGGCCCTGCAAATCAACCCGAACAATAAAGAATCAATACGGAGCCTGGAGTCCCTTGGCGTCCAGGCAACTCCGACAGCGGTGGATTACAGTCAATATCCATCGGCAGCACAGGTAACTCCGACACCTGCAAAAATAATACCTTTTGCTACTTCAGCCGGAATAATTCTTGGAATGGGTGCCGTTTTTATTTCCTGCGGTTATACCAGAAAAAAGCGATAAAGTGAAAGATAACTGATAAATGGATTGGGATTCGTCGTTTGCGGGTTCAACAATAAGGATCCTGACCATTAATCCCGAACCTTCTTCCAGCTATGGTCACTAGGATTTCAGCGCCCTGCCATTTTCGCCCCTTGGATTGTATAAAAATTACCGGAATGCAAGGTAAAGGAAATAAATTCCAATAATTATTATTACTACCCCGATAATCCGGTCGAAATATTCACCACTCAACCTTGTTACAGATTTGATTTTCTGCCCGAAAACTCCACCAATTGTGCTGATAAGTATGAGGGGGATACTAAGGCCAGTACCGTAAATCAACATGGTGAAAAATCCTTCTATTGCAGTCTGGTACAGGGCAATATAGGTCAGAATGATGACCAGCATTGGCGCACCTCGTCCAATCGTTATGGCCCCGAATGAAAGGCCAAGGAGAAACGTCCCTGCAAGGGTATAGGATGCAGGGGCCCGTAAAAATGAGAATATCTTCCGGATTGGGGGTTTATACAGGTGCAGGAGCTGGACGCCCATGACGATCATCAGGACCCCGCCAACAGACCATGCCAGAGTGCTGTCCAGGAACAACAGGTAATTCCCGATTAACCCTGCAATTAACCCAAGGGGTAATAATACAAGAATTGTACCGGCTGAAAAAGCCAGGACAAGCCTGAAAATTGTTGCCGGGGTAAGGTCCGTTTTTCCGCTGCTCAGGTACCCTATCAGTCCCATACAAAGGACGCTGTTACAGGGACATATGCCTGCGATGAGCCCGAATATCAATATCCCGGGAATCGAGGTGTCAAGAGCAGGCATTTTACTATGATCATTTCTTTCACGGCAATAAGGTTGTGTTCTCCCGGGCCTGATTTTCAGCTGACGAATCAACACTCATGTATTATTGACCTGGACCGGATTTCCTGCAAATTCTTAATGAAAGATCCATTCATGGTTTTCTGGCTTGTTTTTTATCATTATGGCCATCATTGAAATTTTTGCACTCAACCCAGATTCGCCAGCGGGAGTATCACCGGATACATGAACAGCCAAAATCATCTGCTAAAACCCGTGTGAAGGGAGTGATTGTTCTTGATTGCAGCAGGATAATTTTAATACTTTTATGTATCATTAAAATCCAGTTTAAATCAACAGATAATGAGGATATTTGAAGGCAGGGCCATATGGATGATATAAAAATTCTCATTGTAGATGATGAGGAAAATATCCTGACAATTTTCCGGCTGACGCTGGAAAGCAGGGGGTACCGGGTTGACACTGCTTCCACTGCAGAAGAGGCACTTACAAAAGTCGGATTACACCAGTACAACCTCTGCCTCCTGGATCTCAATCTTCCGGATATGCATGGTACTGAACTGGTCAGGCAGATACACCAGATTGATCCTGGCATGAAAAAACTCATGGTCACAGGTGAAAGTTCAGGTATTGATACACAGACTGCTCGAAAGAACGGCGCTGACGGATTTATTTTGAAGCCTGTCAACAGGGCTGCACTCATCAGTGCCGTCGAAGCTGCATTAAGGTCAGGATAACACAAGTGTCATCCAGGTTTTTCTTTCGGATATCTGTTTTTCAGTCTTTTTTAATGTTGGATCAACCGATCCCGGGTGCAGAGGAATAATTTTCATCCTCCATGTTGATGATGAGCCGACGCTTCTTGCAATTTCCCAGCTTTTCATTGAACGAGATACAGAATGCAGGGTCACAACCAGTGAAATGTGGGCAGATGCCCCTGGCTCTCATTGAGACTAAGAAATTTGACATAAGTGTATCTGATTATGAAATGCTGGAAATAAACGATATAGATTTTTTTGGGGGGCTAGGTTTGGGATACGCATGCCGAAAGGGAAGTCCCGGCTTGTTCCTTCCTTGTTCAAGTACATTAGTAGCGTGAGAAATCAGTACGTAAAACCATGTTATAACCGTTTAATGATTAAACGGGGGACATCCCAGAGTGAGAATTCCCCAATAAAAAAATAATGGTTAGAATTTCGGCATTGGTGATACCGGGTTTTTCGTGTAGACCAGGTTACTGTTCAGATTGTCTGTAAGGGTCAGTTCCCCATTTGAATTTATGACGTAACTGGTAGTCTTCTGAAGGATCTGGAAATAGGTAGCTTCCGTGTTTGCACTATCTGCACAGTATTTACTTGTAGATGTAATGGGGCCAATTGTCATACCCATACCATTGAACATTTGCTGGCCACTCATAGTGTATTGGCCATTATAATTGTTACAGATCGTTGAGCCCTGGAAATTCCCTGCGTTATCGAAAATAATAGTAATCTGAACATTCGTCATCAAAACCGGTGCAGCACCACCCTGTTCCCCAATCTGCTTGAGGTACCAGTTCCCCTGCAATAACGGATCTTTTACCGTTGCAGGTACTGAAGAGGGGACAACTGTCGGACTGGACGTTATAACCGGGGTTGCAACAGGAGTTCCCTGAGATGATGACGGTTGCGTTGTACATCCGGCGACAGCCAGTGCGAGAACCAGGCAGGTGATAATTCCTGCAGTTAACATTCCTTTCATGGAGCGTTATTGTAATTTTCTCCTCTTTAAATCTTTTTCTTATTTATCCTAGAAACCAGATATTCCCCTTTGGGTCGTCACCAGGTTTATTCGTTGTGACCCTGATCAGTTGAAATAACCGCAATGCTGACGGAAACGTTCTCTAAAATTTATAATAACCGGAGTTTCTGACCAAAAACAGGAAGAAAATCTTTTTTCCTTGACATCACGCCGTCCAGCCTGACAGGTTGTACGGTGTACTCAAGACCAAGGAGCGTGTTTTTATCGCCCGCTGCAAAAAGATAACTGGTATTTCCCATCACGTTGGTAAAAAGTACGAGGTACAGGTGAACACCAAATTCTTTTCTGAGATTTTCCAGTTCATTCCTGATTTCGTCAGTACGGGTAAGGGCATAGTCATCTGAGGCGCTCATCACCTGCGCAATGATCACATCCCGGCCAAAAAGCGTATAATGTTTGGTATCAGCCGTAAGTAGATCATGGGGTGCTGCATGAACCAGATCCATTCCCTGCTTTATCAGGGAAGTCCCAAATTCTACAGGGTCGAGCCCGGTGATGCCCGCGAGAAAAAGAACCGCTTTTTTATCTTTTCCTGTCGTCGTCGACATCCGGAGCCCGAGTGTATCAGAGAGGATTCCCGCAAGGAGCATGCCTGCTGCAGGGACTGACGGGATCAGGCCTTCATCCATAAATTTCTGGGTGATAATTGTCGAGGTTGAGCCAACAGGTTCATTCAGGAAAGAGACCGGTTTCAACGTGGTAATTGCTCCAAGACGGTGATGGTCGATGATCTCAAGTATCTCGGCAGACTCTATCCCGTCAACCGACTGGGTAAATTCGTTATGGTCAAGGAGGATTACTGACTTGTGGATCTCCTCGAGGAAGGTATTTCTCGATATCATCCCGAGCAGCAGGCCATCCTTGTCAACAACACATGCGGTGCGGTAACGGGAATTGGACACCATCTGCTTTGCATAGGCGAGCGGGTCTTCAGGTCGAACCAACGGGATATCCGTTGCCATTACCTGGCCTGCAGCCCGTGAAAGGTGGATCATCCTCCCAACACTAAATGCATCAAGGGGGGTCGCAAGTATCGAGACATTTCCGACCTGTGCAGCGGAGAGGACACGGTCCCCGACCGGAGCACCTTCCGCAACAATCAGGGCCGCGATCCCGGCAGAAATAAGGGCCAGCTGGGAGGGCTCGTTATCTCCGGTAATCGCTACATCACGCACCGTCAGGGAGGATAGGGCATTATGGAGGGCATCAATGACGATGATCACCCTGCCGTTCAATTCCTCTCGACAGGAAACGAGTACCTCGGCTTCGAGAATGCGCGCAAGGGTTGCCTGGGATATCGGCCCGATAACAAGTTGTTCCCGCCGTTCAGGGGTGACATATGCCTTGGCAAGCCCATACTCGCTGACGAGCCCGATCGCCTTGCCTTCACAATTGATTACCGGGATATTCCTGATATCATGTTCGTCCATCATCAGCGCCACATCGATAGCGGGCATCTCCTCCGGGGCATGGTGCGGGTAGAGGAACGGAATATCCGCTACTGATGGTTCAACCGACTCAATAAGTTCAGGTGGCTGGAGCTGGAATTTAGCCAGGACAAAACGGGTCTCCGGGTTCAGCTCCCCGCACCGTGCAGGGATATAACGGCCCGGCTGCTGCCGGTTTAGTAACTCCGCATACCCGATGACGCTCGCAATACTATCAGTGTCGGGATGGCAGTGCCCGATGACATATACATACTGGCTGCTCATTTCAACGAAACCTCAATTACCTGGAATGTACCTGACCGGGCTCTCCCGGAAAACTTTCGTACCATATC
>JBAXTR010000399.1:0-1674 GCA_037130095.1 Methanomicrobiales archaeon | reverse complement strand
GGCCAGTATAATTAAATACATTTTTCCCGAATACCTTCTCGCTAGAAGGACTGACATATTTTACAATGCCCTGGGCATCCAGCTCGACCACAAAATCGCTCATATTCTCGGTGATGCGCCGGAATTTTTCTTCGCTTTCCTTCAGCGCATTGGCATCGGCCTCTCTTTGGATCTCCGCCTGTTTACGTTCGGTGACATCGTGTGCGACTACGTCTGCGCCAATTACCAAGCCTTCCGCATTGCAAATATGGTTAATGTTTAATTGGACTGCTGTTCGCTTACCCTTTTTATCTACAATCTCGAATTCCGGATTTGCTGATACTTTCTCGCCTAAACCTATTTTTGTTAAGCGTTCAGAAAACAACTGTTTACTCTCATCAGTCATTATATCGTATGGGTTAAGTGCTGTGATTTCTTCCTGACTGCAGCCAAGATATTTACACATGGCATCGTTCGCTTTTGTAAACTTTCCCGTTCTATAGTCAAGTTGGTATATTCCAACAGGTGAACTATCATAAAGTTGCCTATAATTTGCCTCACTGAGCTTAAGAGAATCTTCAATACGCTTGCGCGCGGTGACATCGGTTATAAAGCCGACTATTGCGGTCTTTCCATCAATTTCCATCTCCGAAGAATTCACATTACCGTAAACTATAGTTCCGTTTTTACATAAATATGGTAAATTACCGATGTGATTTGAGGGTTTTGTTTTTATTGACTCGAAGGTGCTGATAATATCCGGCCGTACTTCCGCCGGATGAAGATCGTCAATGACGAGTTGCAGGATCTCACTCTCAGTGTATCCTAATAAGTCGCAAATAGCCGCGTTTGCATAGAGGATACTTCTTTCATCTTTATCGACAATAAGAATACCCTCTGCCGCAACCTTAAAGATGGTTCGGAAACGCTCTTCCGATTTCGACAGCTCTATCTCCGTCCGCTTTCGAACCGTTACATCCCGACCGATGCCGTAGCGGCCCGCCGGCTTGCCGTCACTGTCATAGGTCGTCGTTACATTAAACTCCACGGAAAGCCTCGTCTCGTCTTTTCTGATCAGATCCACAGAATAATCAGAAATGGACTCACCCTTCATGGCTCTTTTGAACATATCCCTCATTGAGTCAATATATTCAGGTGCAGTGATCTGCAAAAAGGTCTTCCCGTTCCATTCCTGGTGGGCATACCCCAGGGTTCTCTCGAGTGCCGGGTTCATATAGGTCAGGAACCCCTTTTTGTCGAGGGCATAGATTAAGTCCCCTGTATTCTCAATCAGTGTCCGATAACGCTCCCGGCCCTCCTGTACTGCCACCTCCTGTTGTTTGAGTTTAGTTATATCCCGATAGGTGCCGATCATCTTCAAAGGGATGCCCGACGGGTCTCTCTCCGATGTAATCCCACGCGTCCAGATCCATTTCCATTCATTGTTTCCGGTCTGCAGACGATGCTCAAACTCATAGTATTTCACGCGACCTGCCAGATAATCCGTCATTTTTATTTCAAATTCAGCCCGGCCTCCCGCATCCATGCGCGCCAGCCACTGCTCCGTATCGACATAGCGTCCTTCTACAGGAAGATTCATAATCCTCTGCCAATTTTCATCATAGACCACTTTTCTGGTATTGATGTCCCACTCCCACAGACCCTGATCCGTCCCTTCCAAGGCCAGCTTCATAT
>JBAXTR010000398.1:0-1677 GCA_037130095.1 Methanomicrobiales archaeon | reverse complement strand
TCCAACTCTTGTTCAGGAAGGAAATACAATAATTTCTCATATTCTGGGTGCACAATAAATCGAAGATGAGTCAAATTGGCAATTGTTCTTTTTGGCGTAGCTGAACTGTAATCGAAACCCATTCACTTCTTCCTTGCCACCGCAACAATATTCCACGATGTATCGTCTGGATCTCGCTCATAATCCGGAAATTGTCCAATCCTTACAACTTCAAACCCGGTAGATTCAAGAGCAAATGATAATTCCTGCGCGAAAAAGAATCTCATCCTGTGCACTTCTTCGGTTTCAACGACCTGTTTTCCCTCACGAACACGATAGAGATTAAACCTGACATCACAGAACTGATTGAACGTATCAAGTTCAGGACGGGTAATCCGGATGAGTGTATCCTTTCCAGAATGAATAACACGACACTTTTCCTGGGGTTTTTGTGAAAGAACGGCCGGACCATACCATACGTCAAAAATGAGTAAACCCCCGAGTTTTAAATGGGAACTGATATTTTTCAAGGTTTTAATGACCTTCTCATTGGTATACTGATACCCAAGAACGGCAAACATCATAATTGCGGCATCAAATTGCCGATCGAGCTGGATAGATTCAATATCAGAATGAAAAAATTGAATAGATACTTGGGTATTTTCTATTTTATTTCTCGCAACCTCAAGCATGGACTCCGAGAGATCAACTCCACTGACTTCATACCCTCGCTGTGCTAGACGGAGTGCATAATTACCCGTCCCACATCCGAGGTCCAGGATTGAAGTTATTGGTTTCTCGGCATATTCACGGAAAATTCGTTCCAGTACATCACACTCTGCGTTGTAATCTTTCTCACCGTAGAGAAGATCATATGAATCAGAATATGAAAACCCGAAAATGTCACTCATGAATGGACCACTTCTTTCACCGCAGTGCTTACAATATCCCTCTGTCGCTTGGTCAATGTCAGACCTGACGGGAGATAGAGTCCCTGGCGAGCTAATCGCTCCGCAACAGGATACTCTTCACCCTTGAACAAACCCATTTCATGAAACACCGGTTGCTCATGCATCCCAAGGAAAAATGGGCGTGTATCAACACCTTTTTCCCTGAGTAATAATGCAGCCTTTATTGCATCCAATCCCGTTTCTTCTGAAAGAACAATCCCGTACATCCAGTACACATTCTTTGCCCACGACTTTTCAACAGGAATCTGAATCCCATTGACCCCCTGTAGTTTTTTTGTGTAATACGTTCCCATGGCACGCTTTTTTGTGACAACCTCATCGATACGTTCCAGTTGTGCTACACCGAGCGCTGCCTGGAGGTTGGTCATGCGAAAATTGAATCCGAGAGATTCATGATAGAACCGTCTGTCCGGTAAAAAGCAGAGATTCCGAAGGGTAGCGGCTCGTTCTGCAAGATTCTTATCATCAGTAAGGACCATTCCCCCCTCCCCGGTGGTAATGAGTTTGTTCGCATAAAAACTAAAACAACTCAATGTCCCAAAACTGCCACAGCGTTTCCAGGAGTCACCCCCCTCCTGCTGCATCATATTATATTCTGCCCCGTGCGCCTCAGCAGCATCTTCGATAATTACGAGGTCATGGTCCTCCGCCAGATCAAGAACCGCTTTCATATCGGTGGGGTGCCCGTAGATATGGACGGGCATGACTGCACGAGTATGCACAGTTA
>JBAXTR010000397.1:0-1678 GCA_037130095.1 Methanomicrobiales archaeon | reverse complement strand
AAAAATATAATCACCCCGGGCTTCAAGCCGTAAACTGGAAAACGGGTTAAAATCTATTTCGGCATGAGGAATGTAATGGAGGAAAACATTTTTCGCACCATGCAGGTAAACCTCCGAATATTGCTGCCTGATCCCGGCATTCATCTGGAAGATCCTTGGCTTCAGATCCGGCCTGAAACTTGGATTTGACCAGACTACCTCATTGATGATATGAATGACCGTCAATGAATCGACGGTGGTGACTGTATCAAGGATCGGGGATGGAAAAAACCCGCTGTCGGGCTGGTTATCCAAATAATTCTGAATCTGGCGGTTGTATTGGAAGGAGTAGGAAAGACGTCCCAGTTCCAACCTTTTCCCGGTACCGAGGGTCGTGTCCTTTTCATTGCGGGGGTGGCGGGTCAGGTTGAAATAATGTTTCATAAAGAAACCGGTCTCCCTGATCCTGTTCTGTGCAGCTGACAGGTTTACAGGTATAACCGCCCTGTTCTGATCAATGTTCTGTTCGAATAAACTGTCATATTTGATCCCCCCGTTCTCGTAATTTTTAAGCCGGTTGATTGTGAAATTGGCAATGGCCCCGTAACGTTTATTTTTTGAGAAAAACTGGGATGTCAGTACAAAATTTATGTGGTTTGCTTTTTGACGGGTATAGGCGCCGGGTGCGCTCATCACGCGGAAATCAAATCCAAGATTGAAACTCCTGTAAATATTCCGGCTGAAGATGGCATGAAATGTCTGTTCCTTCTTTGGACCCTGGTTGTATGTAAGTTCGGTGTATGTTTTTACAACCTTATAATATTTCACGCTGTCGTTTTGGTACAGGTACTGGTCGAACGAATGGATTCCATAATCGAAGCCGCTTTCCCGGCAAAAAGGGAGGGGGACGAGGGAGTGGTAATTCTGTCCGATATTTCCCAGCTCCCCAAAAAACCGGTCATGTTTATATAACAGCTCGTAATTCTGGAAACCGGTGATCGCAGTATCGTTCTGGTGCAACCTGAGTCCGCCGAGTTTCTCAAAATCACTATAAAAGAAGGATACTTGGGTTGAATCCCGGTGTTTCTTGATCGAATCGATCAGGATTTTATTTGCGATTACCTGTTCTTGTGAGATAACGGGCGTTTTTTTTGTATTTTTCTTATTTCCAGGGACACTGATAGTGTCTTTAGCCTTTGAATTCGTATCTCCTGGTAATGAGGCATTCAATTTTTCCCGGGTTGATTTATCCTCTGAACGGGAGGTCGAATCATTTTTCTGGGCATATCCGTTCAAGACAAAAACAGAGATAAGCAGGGATATTGTAAGAAAAACACGATAAAAGTCAGGATGCATTCAGGCTGTAAAAAGTTGAGGATAAAGGTACGGAAAAAATGGAGTTGGGGGAGGGGAGGGCAAAAAAAAACCCAGCGGTAAGGCTGGGTTTAAAAAAGATCGGCGACGACATACTCTCCCACAAAAACTGCAGTACCATCTGCGCAAGTGGGCTTAACGACTCTGTTCGGAAAGGGAAGAGGTGAACACCACTGCTATAGTCACCGTAAGATCTTTTGTCGAAGTTGGGGTGGGTTCTGAACCCACCCCGACATGACAATATCTTAAAGACATATAGAGAAAGAAAACACAACAATTAATTAAAAGTTTGTCATAGAAGAAAGCTTACGGGTAATTAGTACTA
>JBAXTR010000396.1:0-1703 GCA_037130095.1 Methanomicrobiales archaeon | reverse complement strand
ATTCAATTTTCATCCTGTGTGCTTGTGGCCCTTTGGCATCATGTCCGTTTTCATTACAGTTCATGTCCACTGTTTTGTCTGCGATATCTAAATCTCCCATGAATAACAACGGGGTGATCGGGAGTAATAACGTTATTGAAGCTAAACCAGGGAGTTATTAAACAATCCGGACTTTTTCAGGAGAGAATTTGAGCATCAGATGCCTGATGGGTTCATACACGCTCTTATGATCAATATAAATTTTAATTATTTCCCCGTCATTTGTCACAAATGAAATATATCCTGAAAGAAAGACCGGTTTTTTCATGCAAATCTGTTGCAGGTCTTTCTTTTCCAGTTCTGTCTCCTTGTAAACCTCGAGGTCCCCAATGGCCCTTTTCACATTGTCTATCGTCCTTCCGAACAATTCCGCGTATACAAAGCCCCCAATTGCAGGGCCCTTTGGGTGACCAAAAACGTGCTTCTGATTTTTTAAGATAAATATCCGCCTATCCGTGACGTAGATACCATAACCGCCGATATTTGTCCCGATTGCCCCGGCGAGGTCTTTCCCCTTCCCGTCAGAGAGGGAAAGTTTTAAGGACGGGCTTGACAGTCCCCCTATATACGCCTCCCCAGGTTCACTTTTTTCAGGAATGGCTGTTGATCGTTCAGGGATGGAACTGGTTCCTGATGTTGCTTTCAGGTGGGTAATATTTTCATTGCAGATCCTGGCTTCCATCGTGCGACCCATCCGTACAAGCAGCTGAGCTTTCCGATTCCATGCATCGTAGCTGGAGGGATCAAGACCGATCGCTGCAGTGTAACACCTGAGTGCATCTTCATCTGCACCTGAAGAAACGTAACCGTCCCCCTTCACAACCCACGCCGTTGCCTGGGCCTTTTTAGCTTCGGACATCTCACCGATGATATGGGGGTTACCCTTATCTTTGGTAACCTGGGTCTCTTCAAGGAACCTCCTGACCCGGTCAAGACTGGAACCGCAGAAAAGACAAAAATTACTACCTGCAGGTATCTCTTTTCCACATTCCGGGCAGAACACCAATGAGACCCCCTCTACCTAATTTCTTGGGTATCCAAGGTTATAAACTATTGACAAATGGATTTTTTTAATCGTATGAGGAAAAAAACCCCGGGGCACCGGTTAGCAGGGAAGATTAACTGCCCGCAGAAATGGCATGAACTGCCAGGACCACGGGATGAACAGAATCGATCAGGTTATTCTTCAACCTCGATAATCGCAAGCTGGTACATCCAGTCCATCAGCCTGTGACAATCGATCACGTTGCATTCTTCTTCGCAACCGATGCATGGGATCAGCTCTTCACCGGCAAGGATCTGGCAGGGGTCCAGTGGACGCTTGGTAGCCTTGAGAATATAGGTCTTAATCCCGTCTTTTTTAAACTCAGCACGTTCTACCAGCCCGGTATCGATCAGTTTTTTGACGATCCTTGAGCATTTACGGCTGTCGACATCGAGGATCTTCCAGAGTTCACTCTGCAGAACGCCTTCAGGCTTGGACTGGATTATCTTGAGTGCCTCATCGATCGGGTTGTTCATAGGCTCACTCATCAGATGACCGGTGAAATTGATAGGATATTGTTCCCCCTGATCACGACGGTTCCGAGGTTTCTTCCCCGCTGGTTGATGTCATTCAGTTCGGTTGTCTCTTCCATGTGGATATTGAGGTACTCATCCACTGC
>JBAXTR010000395.1:0-1716 GCA_037130095.1 Methanomicrobiales archaeon | reverse complement strand
GCATATTACCTGAACCTCCGTGATATCGCGGACTCAAGCAAACCGGTACCCGTAACCGCGAGACAACTTGAAGCGCTTGTCCGGCTCGCTGAGGCCAGCGCACGGGTCCGTCTCTCGCCGAAGATCGTCCAGGCCGATGCCGAACGGGTGATCAAAATAGTCGACACCTGTCTGAGGCAGGTAGCGTACGATGCCAAGAGTGGTAGTTACGATATTGACAAGATGATGACTGGTTTCTCAAAAGGAAAACGGGACCTGATCCGGATGATCAAGGAGGCCGTCAAAACCTTGGCTGATGATTCAGGACGGGCATCCCGCGAGCACGTGCTCGACCTCCTCGTCCAGAAGGGGATCAACCGCGATGATGCACGGAAGCAGCTTGAAATGCTGCTTACCTCTGGGGAAGCAATGGAACCCAAGTCCGGGATTATCAAATTAATCTGACAGGAATACACTGACGGTAAGAATAATCCGGTTATCCGAAGGGAATATTATGACAACAGACCGTGAAATTGCAATATTTGAAGCAGCAATAAAACTTGGCGCTTTGTACCACCAGTGGGTTGGGACCCCTGTTTCCCGTGCCTCGGCCGAATCACTTGAAAAAGCAATTGAAAAAAGTGTGATACTCCAGCCTTACGTCGAGGAGATTTCCGTCGGTCTTGACCGGACGTTGATGGCCCCGAATGATTACGGGTATAGCGAGGTTGCGGGCCTGATGTTTAATGTTGAAATTGTAACAAGGGTGGGTGTCTCTTATTGCAGGGCAAGACTCAGCCCGAAGGATAATTACCCGTACATGGAAATAGTGGAGTGCAATGAGGCCGGAAAAAACGCCCTGTACTGATGACCATATCCACATTGATCCGGTAAATGGCCGGGGCATTGAAGCGGCAAAGGACTTCATGAGGGCTGGGGGCACCCATATGTTCCTTGTTTCAAAACCGTCCTTCTCCCTCGGTATTTCACCCAGGCGGGGATCGGATTTCTGTATGGTCTTCGATGAGACACTCCGTATTGCCGGAAAAATCCGTGAAACAGGCCTTGTTGTATTTCCGGTATTAGGGGTTCACCCGGCGGAAATTACCCGTCTTTCTGAATCGATGACAATCGAAGAGGCCTCGATCATTATGAAAGGAGGACTGGACGTAGCTGCGCGATATGTTACCGAAGGACTGGCAGTTGCCCTGAAAAGCGGGAGACCTCACTACGAAGTAACCCCCGAAGTAGCGACGCTATCAAATGACGTACTGTTTCATGCATTCCAGCTTGGACGGGACTGCAGGTGCGCGGTGCAGGTGCATGCAGAGACCGGCCCGTGTGAAGACATGGTCGGAAAGGCAGACCTGGCTGGCATGGACCCGTTAAGGGTGGTAAAGCATTATGCATCCCCTGAAACCCCCCTTATACCCTCAATGATGGCAAAACACGAGTCAATTCCTGCACTATGCAGGGAGGGGCGCAGGTTCACCATGGAGAGTGATTACATGGATGAAAACAGCCGGCCCGGGGCGGTAATCGGGCCAAAATCAGTTCCGAGGTTTACAAACCGTCTCCTGTCTGACGGGCTCATTACGACAGAGGATGTTCACCGTATCCATGCTGAAACCCCGTCGCGTGTGTATGGTGTAGAGATTGTCCTGTGACCTGCCACAGATCACATTTTTAATACACGCCTCCGCCCATATCTGATCAATGTATTTAAAAGTTCATCGG
>JBAXTR010000394.1:0-1720 GCA_037130095.1 Methanomicrobiales archaeon | reverse complement strand
TCCCAATATAATAATTTATCAGCACAATCAGTATCCCCTGTATTGCAACCAGTTAAGGATGAGATCCTGGATGCAATCCAGGATGAGATTAATGGTACAAGAAAAGTGAGAAATATTGCAGTTTCTGATAGCGAAATGATGCTCGGTGCATCAAAGGATTATAGGGAAGGTGCAGATTTATTTTTCAGATCGGCAAATACTCACCTCAATAACGCGCAATCCAAAATTAACGCTTTAAACAAGTAGAATAATTCCAGGGCCTAATTAACATAATCCAATGGCCCCACGATTTTTCTGGCTTTCGGATAGTATAACTAAATAATCTGTCCTTGCCGGGCAATTTACTCAAAAAATCCAGATTAATAACGTTTAAAAAGACCAACCCGTGTTAATGCATCCGGGTGCGGGGGCATTTTATCTGGGAAATCGTGCCAGAATTTTATGATCTCTTAATCGGAAGAATAAATACCAAGATACAGGTAAAATACCCCATAATTTGAAAGCTGCTTTCTGTTAAGACATTTTATATTATCGCGCGATACGCAATGTAAACCGTTATTGTAAACCATTAAAATAACGATAATTAAATAATTATTTATACATTAAAAACCTCCCCTCTATTATGCCTGGGGGGGTCTGAATATTTTATTGATCTTTGGAAAGAGCGCAGCATTATCCCTTTTTCAAAAAGGTCATAATGTTGATCAGCTGGTCAATGAGATCCAATAGTGATCCTGATAGCATTACCGTAATCGGAAATCCGAAGATCAATATCATGTGACAGTTCCAGGACAATGGATACCAGGGTATTTCCGGCAGATGGCCATATGACTCCGGATACCGGAATTTCTGCCCTGTATCTGATGTAATCATGTATGAACAATGAGGCCAGAAAACACAAGCAATGAGGGAAACTTTGTAGTGATCTGATGTATTGATAAATGCCTATCTGGGGGGGTGGCACTTATTCAAACGCAAAATTGTAGTCTAATTACGAATTCGTCAAGGTATTATTCTAATTACGTTACAGGAGTGTATTGCTCCTGTTTGTACCGATGCCATGAATTGTCGACCAGGAATTTCTCATTTTTACACGATAAAACCCGAATAAGGGCTTTTACTCAAGAATTGGACCTACCGGATCATTGGGTCCCTGCGGAGGGATTACCATGAAAAACAATAACCGGCCATTTTTCAAGGTAATCCTCCTGCTTATCGTATTACTTATTATTTGTGGGAATATTACCGTGGTTGCGGCTGAAGATAACCAGGAATCCGGGCAGATCGATCCAGACGGGGTAAACCATAATATTTTTCTTAATTCCCCAACAGACGGCGTTCCCGGTGAAATAGTACCTCCGGTTATTGAAACAACCGTGGCGCCAACACCGGAAATAACACCGTTCATCACACCGGCAGAAACAGTGCCTTCACCTACTGAAACAACTGCTGTTGCTACCCCGATTCCGGAAGTAACCCCAGTTGTCACGCCGACCGAACCGGTACCTCCACCGACTGAAACAACAACTGTTGCTACTCCAGCTCCGGATGTAACCCCGGTCGTCACACCGACTGAATTGGTACCTTCACCGACTGAAACAACAACTGTTGCTACTCCAGCTCCGGATGTAACCCCGGTCGTCACACCGACTGAATTGGTACCTTCACCGACTGAAACAACAACTGTTGCTACTCCAGCTCCGGATGTAACCCCGGTCGT
>JBAXTR010000393.1:0-1725 GCA_037130095.1 Methanomicrobiales archaeon | reverse complement strand
AATCGTGAGCGAGGAGCGGATCACCTTACCGGAACTCCGCGAACAGTTACAGGCGATGGAAGGACAACGCCTGGAATCCGGTAAAGAGATGCCCTATGAGCTCCGGAAGAGCATCGAGCATGCCAACACCCTTGCCAGGACTGATGCGAAAAAGTCGAGGGAGCTCGTCGAGGCACTCCTGAAACTGGACAAGATGAAACCAGATATCGCGTTTCGTATCGCGAACATAATGCCCCGTACCCGTGATGAACTGCGTGCCATCTATGCAAAGGAAAAGTATTCACTTACCACGGAAGAACTCGAAACAATCATCAATCTCGTAAAAACCCATTTCTGAGGGTTGGATCATGAAGGCTGACAAGAAGGAGATCAATGCATTAGTACTCGATGTGCTCCTGAAGGGCCATCCTGAGGATCCCCGCCCGGTTTTCAAACGCGAGCCCGTCATCCAGGCGATTGGAATTGAGCAGTTCAAGCTCCTAGAACTGGTCCCGAAAAAGATAGAGATCCAGATCCACGACCTGGTCTATATCGGCGACGGCGAACGTGACAAGATCGAACGGGTTAAACGCCGGATCAGCTATGACGAGCTCACCCAGACTGCCCGTCTTGAGTTACCGTTCGTCATCGAACAGCTGGTAAAAGAACATGAGGCAGATTATGTCCAGTTCTTTAATAAGTCTATATCTATCAGCCCGAAGCTCCACATGCTTCACCTGCTCCCTGGTATCGGGAAGAAACTGATGTGGGAGATCCTTGAAGCACGGGAGAAGAAGCCGTTCGAGAGCTTTGCCGATATTAGTGCAAGGATCAAGTCAATTCCGCACCCGGAAAAGATGATTATTGCACGGATCATGGAAGAACTCCAGGACCCGGAGATCAAGTACCACGTATTTACCTCGAAATGAAGGCCCCGAAAGACCAGCACTTCCTGGTCGATCAGAACGCCGTTGAGCGCATTGCAGGGCTTGTAGAGGTGAAAGGACGGGTAGTTCTTGAGATTGGCCCTGGTACCGGGGTCCTTACCCGTGCTCTCCTTTCCCGGGGTGCACATGTCAGGGCAATAGAACTCGACAGGGAACTTTTTTCTTACCTTTCAGAACTTTTTACTGACGAGATCGCTTTGAATAAACTTGAATTACTTAACGGTGATGCCACCAAATGCGAATTCCCTCCGTTTGAAATAGTTATATCGAACCTTCCGTATTCAGCATCATCAAAAATTACGTTCCGCCTCCTTAATGCAGGCTTTGAGTCTGCGGTACTAATGTACCAGAGTGAGTTTGCAAAACGGATGCTTGCGCCAGTAGGTACTCCTGAATGCGGGAGGTTGTCTGTCATGGTCCAGACATTTGCCTGTGTTGAGCGGTGTTTCGAGTTATCACCGAAGAGTTTCTCCCCCCAACCTCAGGTCAGGTCGATGGTAGTAAAGATCCACCCACGGGAGCCTATTTTCCCAATTCAGGACAGAAAATTGTATGCGGATGTGGTTCGGGCATTATTTTCACATCGGAGAAAAACTGTTAAGAATTGCCTAAGGGGGTCATCCGGGATGCTTGAAAAGGATATGGTGGAGCATTTGTTATCAGATATTCCCAGGGAAATTCTGACATCCCGGCCTGAAGAATTGTATCTTGAAGATTTTGCAACGATTACGAATATGGGTATGAAATATTCTAAAACAAGGACTATTGAATAGATCCCCGCTCAAATTGACAATAATAC
>JBAXTR010000392.1:0-1731 GCA_037130095.1 Methanomicrobiales archaeon | reverse complement strand
GAGGTAATCGCCCGGGTAAAGGAGGCCCATGCACCGGGACCTGCAATTGAGATGGCAGCCAGGGTGTTCCGGAGGATATCAGAAGCTGAAGAATCGGTCCATGGACCACATGCACACTTTCACGAGGTCGGCGCCGATGATGCAATCGCGGACGTGATTGGTGCCTGTACTGCCCTTCATACCCTTAAAACTGATGGTGTTGCGGTAACACCTGTCGCTGTTGGCGGAGGTTTTGTCACGGGGGAACACGGGACGATACCTATACCGGCCCCTGCAACCATCGCGATATTAAAGGGATCAGGCCTTGCATGTTTTTTCGGGCGTCAGGAAGACGGAGAGTTGTGCACACCAACGGGGGCTGCACTCCTCGCGGAATTTTCTACTATCAACCCGGAGGTATTAGGTCAGATCAACATTACCGGTGTCGGGTACGGGGCGGGGAGCCGGGACCCGCAGGGAGTTCCGAACGTTTTAAGGGTCGCTATGCTTGAAAAAACAGGGGAAATGACCACCGATGTGGTTGATATCCTCGAGACGAATGTGGATGATATCAGCGGGGAGATCATCGCGAACGCCATCTCAGTTCTGATGAATGCCGGGGCAAGGGATGCAAGTGCGGTGCCCTGCATCATGAAAAAAGGCAGGGGTGGGTATCTCATCAGGGTGATCTGCCGGGAGGAGGACTCAGGCAGGCTTGCCGGAGTGATGGCATCAGAACTTGGCACACTTGGTATCCGCTGTGTTCCGGCGGTCCACCGTTTTCTTGCGAGGCGTACGATTGAAACGGTCAGCCTCGGGATTGATGGGACGATCATTGAGGTCCCGGTAAAATTCGGGTGGATCGGGGACCGGTGTTACACCCTTAAGGCAGAATTTGATGAGGCACGCACCCACGCAGAAAAGCTGGGGCTCCCGGCCAGGGAACTGATCAGGCGTATCGAGGAGCGTGCATGGGAGACCCTTCCCTCACCCGTGGCAGGTGATTCCAGTGGACCCGGGAAGAGTACCGAGCGGAAGTCCTGACCTTGACCGGTTATTGAACGGGGGTTTCGAACCAGGGACCATCACCCAGTTCTACGGTGAACCGGCCAGCGGGAAAAGCTCGGCCTGCATCCTTGCCGCTGTGACATGCCTTGCGTCGGGTAAATCTGTCGTTTTTATTGACACAGAGGGATTTTCGATAGAACGCTTCCGGCAGATAGCCGGCGAACATGCAGTGACGCTCGCTGAGCACCTCTATATTTACGAACCAACCGATTTTGACCAGCAGGGAGTCATGATTGCCGGGATGGATACAGTACTCCGTACCCGGAATGTCGGCCTGATCATCGTGGATTCTGCAACGGCACTGTACCGGATGAATCTCGAAAAAGGGTGGGACGCCATGCAGAAACTCACCAGGCAGATCGTTCTCCTGCTTGGGCTTGCCAAGCGGTACCGGATCCCGGTGGTCGTTACCAACCAGGTCTACATGGATACGGTAAAAAATGTCTATTCCGGGCTTGGGGGTACAGCCCTCGAGCATATTTCGAAGGCGATAATCAGGTTCAGCCGGGAGCATGGAACAGTGCGCCGTGCCACCCTTATGAAACACCGCTCACTCCCTGCCGGGGATTTCTTTGATTTCGTGATAACAGGGACTGGTATGCAAAGCACAAAGGAGCCTGAAAAGGGCCCTGATCCTGCCGTATAAAGGTAAAATAACCGGAATAATGGCCCATTCAGAGGCAA
>JBAXTR010000391.1:0-1754 GCA_037130095.1 Methanomicrobiales archaeon | reverse complement strand
CCTTAGTATTTGATTGGGCCTGGTATGCCAAACCATCCCCATTCCTCCCCCCAAAACGGGCGAAACAAGGCAATATAGCCATTTTTTTAGAATAAGCCTAATTATGACGCATTCGCATCAACGGGCTGCAATGCTGGCGTTAAAGCCCAAAAACCCGGTTGATGTCAGATCTGGGGTTGGCAAAGGGATGGTATGAAGAGGGATGCCTGCTTGTGTTTGCGAAAAAGAGAATTTTTCTTGTTATGTTTCGATTTTGTTATGATCTAAAGATGGGCGAATGAGGTGGTATGGATCAAATTTCCTTTATAAAAAAAGTATGTACTGGGTTTATTGAACCGGTGTTTGTTTTCTTCGTTCCATAATATTTTTTATAATTTCGTCCGGATCCGTTTCAAGATATTTTTTTCGATCTTTTGTCCAATCCCCGCTTCCCATATCGTATATCTGGAGGAAACGGATAGCATCAGCCGGGCCAAGCTTGTCAACAAGTACGTCAAACCCCTCCTGCTGAACCTGATGCAATGTCTTGACACTCATGAGTCTACCTCTCTTAACCAGGTGACCGGATTTTCTATACATATTCGTATGTGCTGACACGACTTAAAAAATGTTATCAGACGATCATCAGTGGTAAGGAATGTTGCACCAGCCCGTTCGGCACATGCAATATGGAGCGAATCCATCGCCTCCCCGCCAAGTCCGATAAATTCCCGCATTCGTGCAATAATTTCTTCATCAAGAAGGATATGATCTTTTGCACAAGAGACAATCTTTTCCACACGTAGCCTTTTCTTTATATCAGGAATTTGCGCGAGTTCTTCTGTTACTGCTTCGCTGGTTACCAGAATAAATTCCTCGGCGGAGCGACGGATAATTTCCTGGACTGCTGCCGTCTCCAGCCTGATTCTTCCCTCCTTCTGGTCATCAAATGGTCTGCAGAGGCAGCAGACATCCAGGTAAATTTTCATTTCCACTCCGGTTGTTTCCTATTCTGCCTGGGAATCAATAAATAATTGTATCTGTTCTGTCTGGTTGCATTACTTTGAGACTCATAGATCTGATCGATAAGGGACTTGCTCATTTTCTACCCGAACAGGCAAGCTAGGTAGTGTATAAAATCCTCCATTTAGAGAACGAATCCGCATTCCTCCACTTATCCTCTCTGTTTCTACCCCTGCCAGCTGGTCGATTATACAGATCAAGGCCAAACCAACGCCATTCCGGCCCCCAAACCTGTAAAATCATGGCAATATAGGCGTTGTTTTAGAACAAGGTAGATTAAGGCGCATTCGCATTAACGGCGGATATGCTGGCGTTACTGCCCAAAAACCCGGTTGAGTTTAGATTTGGGATTGGCAAAGGGTGATAAAAAGGGGGGATAATGGCTGATTTTTGCGATAAAGGGGCTGGGGTTGGCTGATCATAGCCAATTAGGTATTTAGCCATTTTTGATCAATCCAAAAAAGAAAGTTGATGTGCTGATATTTTTGAATCGTAAGTGATGAGGTCTCAATGAATTAACAGGCATACTAACCTTTTTCATATCCGTAGACAATGTTTTAGAGTAATCATGTCCCCGACTGGAGTTGTTCGCCAAAAGCCGGAGAAAGTTACTCTGACCACAGGCAAAGTGAAATCTGGCATTGATGTCACGGGCAATATGAATCAGGTGCCTGCATCACGACGATTCCGGGGCAGAATAAAAATTTCAGATCCCGCCATTATCGAGGAGATCGCTGAAAGTGACCTCCCCG
>JBAXTR010000390.1:0-1755 GCA_037130095.1 Methanomicrobiales archaeon | reverse complement strand
TCCATAGTAAGACCATCTGCGACCAAAAACCATTGTCCCGTGTGACGAAAATATGAAAATTCAAACTGATTTTTCGCAGTGAATTTTAACCTTATAAATTTCTCTTCAAATTCATCCACCAACCTGTTTGGATGTTCTGATTTGAATTTCTCACACAGGTAAAAATAATTTTGATACCACTTTGAATACACATCTATCAGATAGTTAAATTCCTTGTCGGGGTTTTCCTGAATGTATTGTTTTTTAAAACCATCAATCAGTGGCTGAAAATAATTCTGTATCTCAATTTTTTCAGATTCAGTTAGTTTGGTTTTTGAGTCTTTTTTGGGGGATAAAATCCAACTTTTCTCTTTCATTTTCAACTTCATTTTCATAATTGTATGGATTGATGCCGTTGTAAAAGTAGGACAGTCAAGTGAAAATACAAAATCGACTTCTTCAACAACCGGAATTATCAATTCCAGCTATATATTTGTACCAAAATCAACAATCTAGTGATATAGTGATGGATGCAATGTCGTTTATTATCCAATATCCAGAGTACATAGAGTCGATACGAAAAGTCACCTAACAGGAATACCTCCCTATTCTTGATAGAATGGAAGTTTGGGATCCTCACGATCTTGTTCAGCCCGACACTTGGTTCCCGACCAATAACGCGAGTTTTGGGTATGTTTATCAGTTGTTCATTAGCGAAATAGAAAGATTGGAAGGAAAAGGATAGATTTTTATATACTTTTCATAACAAGTAATGAAGAAATCAGAAACCAATTCTCCTGCGTTCCATTTTCTTTTCCAAAAACTCTTCCTCACAGTATTGTTCGATCTCCAGCATTGAAGGTTTTACCCCGGTCAAAATTTCAGATAGAATAAATTTTTTACAAACGTTATCGATCTGCCCCCCGGAAAGTTCATACCTGCCAGATAATAAAAGACATTCTTCTTCACTCAACATCGGGATTTTATCTTTCCAGATTAACGCCTTGGTCTGGGTATCTGGTTTTTCAAAGAAAATTTTATACAGAAACCTACGCTCGAACGCCTTATCAAGATTCTTGGTTAGGTTGGTGGTCGCCATGAGAATTCCTCTGAATTCAGATTCTAGCTCACTCAAAATGATATTTTGGATTGCATTTTCCGTCTGATCAACGGATCCGGATCCAACAGTTTTTCTGACTCCGAAAATCCCATCAGCTTCGTTGAAAAACAAGACCGGTACAATATCAGATCTATTAACCAATTTACGATATGAAGTAAACACTTCCTTGATCAATTTTTCTGATTGTCCATACCATTTTGACTTGGTGTCACTGATTTCAATCCTACGTATGTTTCGTTCAGTTGCTTTACAAATCTGATAAACTGATTCTGTCTTGCCAGTTCCTGGATTCCCGTGAAACATTATCGTGATTCCGCTCATTCCATGATCCTTTAGCCGATTAACCACCGAATTATAGTTCTCCTGATGTAACAAATCAGTAAGAAATTCGAGTTGTTTACGCTCTTTATCATTGAAAAACAGGTTCTTTTCAATGATTGAACTGTGTAAAATGATGTCTTTTTCCTTTTCCGTTGCAAGAAATAAATCCCGGTCTTCTTTAAAAAGAAGGTTACTGCCATGTTCAGTCAAACATATGTTCTTATCTGATTGAAAATTGTTGCTTTCCAGATCAACCAGATCGTGTTTTTGAAGTTTGGTTTTACGATTAATCCAATCCCGTCTTGATGCCAACTGACCTGCTGTATCATCGTAGA
>JBAXTR010000039.1:0-12293 GCA_037130095.1 Methanomicrobiales archaeon | reverse complement strand
AGTAAAAGCTGCAGGGATAAAGGAAGGAAAGTTTGGTCTTACCCTGATCCAGGCGGAAGGGACTGCGGCCGGAGTATTCACTTCGAACATTATGAAGGCCCCGCCGGTCGTGCTGATGCAGGAGCGGATTGTTGCGGGAAAACTCGGGGCTGTCATTGCAAACAGCGGTTGTGCCAATGCATATACCGGGGATCGCGGGTACCGGGACGCCGTGAATATGGCAGAAATTGCCGCCGGAGAACTGGGCATGGAAGCCCGTGAGATTGGTGTTGCAAGCACGGGTGTGATCGGCAGGTATCTTGATATCCCCCTGATCAGCCGCCAGGCAAAGGAAGTCGCCCCGCGTCTTGAATGCAGCGCAGCGGTCGAAATCCAGGCAGCGAAGGGGATTATGACCACCGACTTGTTTGAGAAGCATGCCCTCGTGCAGCGTGAAACGTTCTCTGTCGGAGGTATTACAAAGGGTAGCGGGATGATCGCCCCAAATATGGGTACGATGCTCGCATTTATTTATACAGACGCTGAAATCAGCGTCGTCGATCTCCAGGCTTCATTAAAACTCGCGGTAAAACGGACCTTCAACCGCGTTGTGGTTGACGGGGACGAGAGTACCAATGATATTGCACTCTGCACTTCCACGGGGTTACGTGGGCGGGTAAACCTGCAGGAGTTCCAGAAGGCTCTTGAAGAGTGCTGCCGGTCCCTTGCCATGCAGATCGCGATCGATGGTGAAGGTGCAACGAAGCTACTGGAGGTCAGGGTTACGGGTGCACCGTCTGAAGACTCAGCTACCGCGGTTGCAAAGACCGTCATTGCCTCCCCGCTGGTAAAAACTGCTGTATATGGACAGGACCCGAACTGGGGCCGGGTAGTTGCCGCTGCAGGACGTTCGGGTGTCAGGTTTGACCCGTACGCGGTCTCCCTCTGGATCTCGGATGGGTCAGGTCGTGCGGAACTGGTCCGGTCCGGTGAGATAGTTGTCGACCTTGCACTTGCCAAATCACTCATGGCAGGTAAAAAAGTGATATTCGAGCTTGACCTTAATGCAGGTGACGGGACCGCTACAGCATGGGGATGTGACCTGACAGAAAAATATGTTGAAATTAACGGGAGGTATACCACATGAAACGTGAAGAGGTGCTGACAGAAGCTCTGCCCTACATCCAGCAGTTCCATGGGAAGACCATGGTGATTAAGCTCGGTGGCCATGCCATGGTGGACCCGGATGTACTGGAGGACGCGATAAAAGACGCAGTCCTCCTGCAACTGGTCGGTATCAGGGTCGTCCTCGTACACGGCGGAGGTCCTGAGATCACCGATAAGATGAAAGCCATGGGGAAAGAACCCAAATTCGTTGCCGGGCTCCGCATTACAGACCAGGAAACTCTTGAAATTGCCCAGATGGTGCTGGTGGGAAAAATCAATACCGGGATAGTCTCCCTGATCGCCAAGTCCGGTGCCCGGGGGGTCGGGATCTCGGGAAACGACGGGGACCTGATAATCGCGAAAAAAATGGGCCTCCAAACGGTCACCGTCGCCGGGAAAGAACATGAGGTTGACCTTGGTCATGTCGGGGATATCGAAGTAGTTGATCCCTCGTTGCTCAACACACTTCTTGATAACAAATATATCCCCGTGATTGCTCCCATCGCAATAGACCGGAATGGCCAGAACCTGAATATCAATGCCGATACTGCTGCAGGTGACCTTGCAGTCGCATTGAAAGCCTTCAAACTAATAAACATGACAGATGTCGATGGGGTCATGAACCGCGAGAGGACAACAGTCTACCGGAGGCTTGCTCTCGCCGAAGCGAAGGAAATGATGGCCCAGGGGGTCATCAGCGAAGGTATGATACCAAAAGTGACCTCCTTAATTGATGCGGTAAGCAGGGGGGTGCGGTATGCCCATATTGTGAATGGTAATATCCGCCATAATCTCCTCCTTGAGCTCTTCACCGATGAGGGTATCGGCACCATGGTGACCGAGAAGAAAGTACCTTACGGAGATAAGCGTATTAAGGACGGGAAAGATAAGTAGTATTCACAATCGAGAGCTCCCCGGTGTTACATGAGGTTCCAATATCCTTTTTTTACAGTAATCCTCCTTGTACTTATTCTATTGGCATCCGGGGTTGTATCAGCTGAGTCTCCCGGGCCCATTCCCTCTGGCACAACTATGAGTACCCCTGATATTTCTGACCTCCTATCTTCAGAACCCCCGGGCCAGGTCGTTGTTTATTTCTTTTACCGCCAGACATGTGGTGAATGCCAGAAAGCCCTCACATTCATGGAAGGGTTCCGGGAGCGCCACCCTGATGTAATAATCCGCTCGTACGACCTTATTGACAACGCATCGAACCAGCAGCTGTTCCAGCAGTTTAACAAGAGGTATAATGTTCCTTTTTCACCCGTACCCGCTGTTTTCGTGGGAGAATGGGAACTGACTGACATTGAAAACATCGAGTTGCACCTGGACGATATTGTTGTGCAGGTCGCACAAAACCCTAATTCTACCCCTCTGGTTCTGCAGGAGACAATTCCCTCTCTTGAGATATCAGACTCAACCCAGCTGACGATACCTCTTGTAATTGTCGCCGGCCTGGTGGATGGCATAAATCCATGTGCATTTTCTGTCCTGGTGTTCCTCCTCGTTTCGATCATGGCAATCGGATCAAAAAGAAGGGTTTTAGAGGTGGGAATTGTCTATATCGGGGCTGTATTTATATTTTATTTCCTATCCGGCCTCGGTCTCTTTGCCCTTGTCCAGATATCAGGATTTTCTAGAATATTTGCGCTCATTGCAGCGACAGTTGCATTCGTTGCCGGGGCCATCATGATAAAAGATGCCCTGACTGGTGGATCGGGGAGCTGGCTCGTCATACCCGAATCAAAGAAAGACACTATCACCAGGTACGCAAAAGAAGCAACACTTCCTGCTTCATTTGTCCTCGGTATCCTTGTCGGGATGTTCGAACTTCCCTGCACCGGAGGAATCTATCTCGCAATTATCTCGCTGATATCCCAGAAGATGACGATGATGGCAGGGCTGCCACTCCTGGTGCTCTACAATATCCTCTTCGTTCTCCCGCTGATTATTATCCTTGCCATTGTTTATTTCGGGCTCCCACCGGAGCGGATTGAATCCTGGCGAACGGAAAACAGGGTAATTGTCAGGCTTGGAATGGGCTGCCTGATGATAGCCATCGGGATAGTGGTGCTCTTTACGGTATTTTTCAAATAAGTAACCGGTAACTGTATCCAAAATACCCGGAAAAAAAGATCCTGATCAGGGGAGGTTTCCGTCCCCTGAACATCCCCGCTGCCATTCTTCGCTCATTTCAATCAGGATTGACATAATCCTCTGGACATGAACGGGGTTGATTTTATGTTCGACGGCATAATTGAACGAGGACTCAAGGACTGCCTTTACCCGTTCCTCGTCATGGACCGGGAGGCCCTCGGTGAATTTTACCCTGGCAATTTTTCCCGCTACCATCTGGCGTTTTGCGATCAGCCTGATTATCTCCCGATCAATCCGGTTGATCTCTTCTCTGAGTGACTCGATTGGCATAGTACCTATTTGCAGCAGTTTAAAGGTTTAAATGTGTGCCTGGGCGAGTGCAGGGTCGCTTCCTGGTGTGCGGGATAATACTGCAATCCAGTCAGTCTTTCTCCAAAAGAGCCCGATAATTCCTAATCGCATGAAGATACAATGGTCTAGACTGATACCCGAAGCTAATAAGCCTCGGGAAATACCACTAGTACAGGACAATTTATGCTCGAACGGATAACAAAGAGGGAGCGCTTTGATCTTTTCATTGCATGGCTCGGGATCACGATCGCGTTCACCCTTGCAATCGTGCTCTCCAGTTTCAATGGAAAAATTGATCCAATATTTTTCCTCTATATTTTTGGAATATCCTGCCTTACGGTGGGTATCGGCTTTGTACTGCATGAAATGGCCCACAAGTTCACTGCCATGAAGTACGGGTATTACGCAGAGTTCCGGAAAGATAACGTCATGCTCCTGATGTCAGTCGTACTGGCAGCACTGGTCCACATCGTTTTTGCAGCTCCCGGTGCGACGGTCATTTATGGCGGAGGGTTAACGAAGGAGCAGAACGGAAAAATATCAGTTGCCGGCCCTGCCACCAACCTCGTGCTCTGTATACCCTTTGGGATTATGGTCCTTGTGACCCCCTTCATATCCGGAATAGGTCCGGTTATCGGGTTCATCGGGATGATGGGGCTCCAGATTAATGCGATGATTGCTGCTTTCAACCTCCTCCCCATCAGTGTGCTTGACGGGAAGAAAGTACTCGAATGGAAACCGGTACTATTCCTGGTTATGATAGCCATTTCCTTCGCGGTGCTGTTTGTTGCACTAACCGTGGTACCATCTTACATCTAGACCCATTTTTTTAAAGGAGCAGATGATAGTCCAAAATAATCTGTAACCAACCCCAGGAATGATCTTAGTTATGCCCGGATATTGATAGGATAGAAAATTAGAAATTGATAATTAGTATTAATTATTAAAGTAATATTTAATTAAAGCAAGATTAATTGATTGGAGATTTTCGAACATATGCATATCATGGAAGGCTTTCTGCCGCTGAACTGGGCTGTTTTCTGGTGGGCAATTGCCCTCCCCTGCCTGGTTTACGGCATTTACCGGTTGAAAAAAGTCCTGGATGCCGACCGCGAAGCGCTCCCCCTGCTCGGTGTGACAGGGGGTTTTATTTTTATTCTTTCTTCCCTGAAACTCCCGTCAGTGACCGGCAGCTGCTCCCACCCGACCGGCACCGGTCTCTCTGCCATCTGCTTTGGCCCGTGGATAACCTCTGTGGTATGCGCGATCGTGCTGCTTTTCCAGGCGCTTTTTCTTGCCCATGGCGGTTTGTCCGTCCTCGGGGCGAATATCGTCTCGATGGGGATAGTCGGCCCCGTTGCGGGATATGCCGTGTACCGGGCACTCCGTGAGACCCGTGTCAATATGTTTCTCACGGTGTTCCTCGCCTGCATGCTGGCTGATATGTTCACCTATATTACGACGTCGCTGGAACTGGCACTGGCATACCCTGCCCAGGTTGGCGGTGTCGGGAGCTCATTCATTCTCTTTCTAGGTATTTTTGCTATCACGCAGGTACCGCTTGCCATCGTTGAGGGAATTGTCCTTGCACTGGTGTTCAAGTACATTGTGCAGCTCAAACCTGATATCCTTCTGCGGATGAAGGTGTTCCCGGAGGAAAAAATAAACGCCGCAAGGGGGGAATAGCTGAAATGGCAAAAAAGTTCCGGTTAGAGATCCTGACACTGGTCGCCGTTTGTATATTTTGTCTCCTATTCCTCTACACAAGTTCAATATCGGGTGATGCACAATTTTCCGGATCTGACACGGCCGGGTCTGAAAAAATTGCTGAACTGGCGGGAGTGCCTGCAGATGCAATCCATCCATTAATACCGCAATGGGTCCCCCCAAGTGCTGAAATTGAATCCGGATTGTTCGCCCTGCAGGCAGCAATTGGCGGTATCATGGTAGGCCTTGTTTTCGGCTACTGGATCGGGCAGAAAAAAGGAACAAAAAGTAACTGAAGTGGCGCAGCAATGTATGAAGAGTTACTCGAGGATATTGCCCAGACGAACGGGCTGAGGGAGGTCAATACCTACGTAAAACTTATGGCCGGCCTCGGTGCAATCATTCTCTGCCTCCTCTCCACGAGTTTCATTGCCCCACTCTTTATTGCGGTCCTGCTATCCTGTGCAATCATCCTCCTCGCCAGGGTCGATGTAAAGACGTACGCGGAACTTTTCATCGTGCCGTTCTGGTTTGCAGTCATGAGTGTCCTGGTAATTATTCTCCTGTCCGGGGGAAAGGAGATATACTGGAGCTGGGACCCGCTTCCATGGCTCTCCCTCTCTGTCACCCGTGAAAGCCTTAACGAGGGGATTTTTGTATTCTGCAGGGTCATCGGGGGAATGTCGGCACTAATTTTTATAGCCCTCACCACACCGATGACCGATCTCTTCATTGTGATGAGAAGGTGCCGGATACCTGAGGCCGTAGTCGACCTGGCGATGATGATCTACCGCACGATCTTTATGATTATGCACCTGCTGGTGCAGACCTACCAGGCCCAGGTGATGCGCCTTGGATACTCTTCCTTCCGTGAATCAATAGAGTCCTTTGCAACCCTGTGTGGTTCAGTGTTTATCGCCAGCTGGGATGCAGGAGAAGACCTCGTCCGCGCCATGGACGCACGGTGTTACGAGGGAAAATTTGCTGTGCTCGGGGAAACCGGGCCGGTAAACGTGAATTCCCTGGCAGCAGCCGGACTGTTTCTCCTGGTATCGTCGGTGATCGTGGTTATTACAAACAATATTGTTGCGATATAGGTTCATTTTATGGGCAGCATCATCCTTGAAGCACGAGATATCAGGTACCGTTATCCGCGGGGAATGGAAGCGGTCAGGGGCATCAGTTTTCATATACGGAAAGGGGAAAAAATTGCCCTGGTCGGGCCCAATGGTGCCGGGAAATCAACGCTTCTGCTTATGTTCAACGGTATGATCCGCCCCGAATCAGGGGTTATCCTCTTTGACAACGAGCCGGTACGCTATGATCGGGAATCGTTACGGAAACTGCGGAAACGTGTTGGCTTTGTCCTCCAGAACCCTGACCGGCAGATCATCGCACCTACGGTATACCAGGACGTGGCCTTCGGACCTGTTAATCTCGGTTACACCGAAGATAAAGTAAAGGAGGCAGTCACCGGGGCGCTGCGGTACGTGGGACTCGAAGGGTTTGAACGACGTCCCCCCCATCTCCTCTCCGGTGGAGAGAAAAAACGCGTTGCAATTGCCGGGGTGCTTGCGATGGACCCGAATGTCCTCGTATTTGACGAACCTACCAGCGGACTTGATCCCTCCGGTTCGGAGGATATCATGGAACTTCTTGATGAGCTCCACCACCAGGGAAAGACCATCATTATTTCAACGCACGATATCGAACTTGCATACCCTTGGGCTGACCGTGCGATCCTCCTCCTCGAGGGCAAAATACTGCAGGAAGCTATCCCGGACGTGGCATTCGGCAGGCCTAAATATGTAAGACAGGCACACCTTTCGATGCCGATCCTGCTTGATCTCTATTTTGAACTTGAAAAGCGGGGTTATTCATTGCCTGAAAAAAAACCCAGGACTGTCCTCGACATGCTGCACGTAATAGACTGTGCATTTCAGAAAACCCCTGTTGCCCATGCATCTCCCGGGACGATTAGCGTATTTGATGTCGACTCATCCCCGCATGATTCATTACCCGGATGGCTCGCATCCCACCCGGGAGTATCAATCGGTGCAATGGGGACCCGAGCGAAACAGCATGCTGCAGATAACCGGATCACCCTAGATTTTACCTACGGCGTGATTGACAAGTGCATTTTACGGGCAGTTATCGGGGAATCATCATTAATCCTGACCAGTACCGGGATGGTCCGCCGGGTGGAGCAGCGGATCCTCGAATTTGATAAGGTCAGTGGTATCCGTGTTCCCGTCAGGTTACTGGACCAGGAGAATGCCGATGAAAAACAGGGTGACCCGATATATGAGTCTACTGGATGTTAATTGGTTTTATTGATTCGATAACCCTGACCAGGTTTTCCCCTTTTTTGAATGCCTCCGCTAATGCCGTTGGATGCCCCCTGATCCCCTTATGGTTGTCCATATCGTTGGCGATGATATTATCATAATATTCGAACCCAAGGGTGTTGAAAAAAGCCGTGATCGCAGGAAAAGCTGCATCAAACACATTTTCCCACGGGAGTCCCGCGGTTGAAATGAATACTCCTTTATGGCGGTGTATGAGTTCATCCGGGTAAAACCTGGTCTTTAAAATAAACTTCTGTGCCCAGATATATTGTGCCCGGTCGATCAACCCCTTGAGTTCAGCAGTAATCCCCATGGTGTAAATCGGGGATGCAACGGCAAGGCAGTCGTAGGACATGATCCTCTCAATAATTAGTTCTGCATCGTCCTGGACAATGCATTCACCAGTCTTATGACAGGCATTGCATCCCCGGCACGGTGTATATTTCATTGAACTCAGGATGATCTTATCAACGTCTGCCCCGGAATGTGATGCACCCTCGAGAAATTTATCCAGCAGGGTCTCGGTATTCCCATGCCGGTGGGGGCTGCCCGAGATCCCAATGACGGCGACTGTCATGTACTTCCACTCTGCAACCTGCTCCTGAGTTCGGCGAGAACTTCAGGACCAAGCTTTTCTGCATCATTTTTTGCCGTTGGATGAGACAGGATTGCACCTTTTTCGTCCACACCACGGATCATCAGGTACCGGATGTCACGGTCCCGGACATCAATCACATGAAACATACATTTGACGGTCATGATAGCCCCTTCAAACACGTGGTCCCAGGTCTGGCCTGCGGTTGCGAGGTAGATGCCAAGGCGTTTCCCCTTTCGTTCGGGAGGGACGACCGGCAGTTTCAGGACATACTTTCTTGACCGGAATACCTGAGCCCTGTCAATTAAGGCCTTTCCCTGGGCAGGGACCCCCATACAAAAAATAGGGGATGCAAACACGATGATATCTGCCTCGATTATTTTATCATGGACCGTATCCATCCCGTCTCTCTGGACACAGTGATTGAGTTTTTCGCAGGCATTACACCCCCTGCATGGATTAATATCCGCTTCGGTAAGCACAATCTTTTCAATGGTCACATCGCTCTCACGACTTATTGATTCAAGCAGCCAGTCGAGGAGCGTCTCGGAATTCCCTCCCCTCCGTGGGCTCGACGCGAATGCAAGGACCTTAATCGGCATGAATGAGCCTTTGGCGGCGTAGGATAAAAAAAGATTGTTGGGATTTTTTCAGACGGATTTGAAACAGAGGTACCAGTCTTTGCACTCGTAACCTTCTGTTGGCCGCTTAGCCATCTCCGCCGCAGTCTTTGGAGGCGGTACAACGACCTTGTCACCCGGCTGCCAGTTTGCAGGTGTTGACACCTTATTTTTATCCGTTGTCTGGAGGGCCTTTACAAGCCTGATAATCTCAGGGATATACCTCCCGTTCTGCAACGGGTAGTAGATCATCGCTCTCATGATCCCCTTGTCATCGATAAAGAAGACACAGCGGACTGTTGCCGTCGTGCTCTGCCCTGCGTGGATCATACCATAGGTTTTCGCAATGTTCATGGACAGGTCTGCAATGATCGGGAACGGGATATCCACTCCCATCTTCTCCTTAATGGCATGTACCCATGCAAGGTGTGCGGACACGCTGTCGACCGAGAGCCCGATAAGCTGTACATTCATTGCCTTGAGCTCTTCATAAACCGATGCGAACCCCAGAAATTCGGTCGTACAGACCGGTGTGAAATCAGCAGGATGTGAGAACATTACGACCCACTTCCCCTTCAGGTCAGACAGCTTCAGTGGTCCATGGGTGGTCTCAGCGGCAAAGTCTGGTGCCGGTTCACCAATTGCCGGCATCCGGCCAGATCCTATTTCTCCACACATGATTGTTCCCCCTTACTTTTTCATGACTTCATCAAGCTGGGCTTTTCCGTATACATACGCCGGCATCCCTGCGAGAAGGAATGCAACCCTGAGGGCCTCTTCCACTTCTTTCTTGGTTACACCGAGGCTCTCTGCACCCATCAGTTGCGCATGAACTGCATGCTGGTCCCGGAGTGCTGCCGCAATCGCAATTGCGATCAGTTTCTTGGTCTTTTTTGTCAGTGCCCCGTCGTCCCAGATATGGCCTTCAAGTTTCATTACCATATCAAACATTTCCGGATCTTTGTCAGTCAGTTCCCTGAAGAATTTAGGGACTTTTCCAATTTTCTTTTCAAGGTCATCCATATTTTTTGGCATTTTTTTCACCCCTCAATAAGTTTCATCGGTTCACCGCAGCAGACGAGTTCTCCCCCGCCTACTTCCTTTACTACCACGACATTGCCGCAGATCTCACATTCGTAGACCTGGCCTTCTTTCGATACATTTACCATTTGCTCAATCCTCCAAGAATGGTCTGATAAGGCAAATTGCCTCCCCGGTCATGAAAAAGATCTGATTCAACTTCGCCACTACCGGTGTTCATATGTCCTGACAGGCCCTGAAAGAAGAAAAAATTGTATTACTGGTTACTCTGGCCACGCTTTGGCGGATTCTTTGCATCTTCCGGAGTTTTTACATCCGGCCTGATGTGAGTCATCGGGAAACACTGGTACTCTTCACAAGCGCATGCCGGACATTTGCGGAGGTCCTGTTCACTCTTATCAAGTTCATATTCCTTGCCACAATCAAGGCATACATATTTCCCAGGGCCGACCTTTGAGCCTGCTTTATACTGTTTGGTTTCGGTCATAAACTATCACCTATTTTTGTAATAGGTGCAGCGAATTATTTATTAGTTGTGTTTGTTCTCTTAAATTGCCAGAATTTCATGGAAATACCCGGATAATCACGAAACAGTAACCCACACGAGAAACACAAAAGATATATTGTAGCATTCGTGGATACACTCTTATTATGGGAATGAAGATAATCGGCCTTCTTGGCAGCCCCCTTGTCAAAGGAAATACGGCAAAACTGCTTGACCAGGCACTCCGAGGAGCAACCGATGCCGGGTGCGAGGTTGAAAAGATTGTAGTGCCGTTTCTCGATTTTAATCCCTGCATGGAGATTATGTACTGCAAGGAACATGAGACCTGTAAAATGAAAGATGATATGATCCCGATATACGAGAAATTTAAGGAAGCCGACAGTATCATTGTCGCTACACCGGTAATGACGATGGGAATTCCCGGGAAACTCAAGGGGTTTATGGATCGGTTCCAGGTATTTTTCATGGCAAAATATGTCCGGAAACAACCACTTGTTGACCCGGTAAAAAAGAAACACCGCCGTGGCTTTTACATAGGAATTTGCGGGATGAGCCCGCCGAACATTTTTGACGGTGCGAAGATGACCATGCAGGCATTTTTCCGGATTATAGACTGCAAGTACTGGGACGAGTTATTGATCCGTGATATGGATACAATCCAGGATATTTCCACGAGGCCGGAACTGGTGGAGATGGCATATAAAAAGGGTTACGAGCTCGGCCGGCTCCTGGTAGAAGAAAGTGAAGCAGACAGAAAACCGTTATAACCACGATTAAACTTTAGGAAACAACAACATTTTTCGTTATAGAAATTTGGATATGCCGGGTATCCAGTTTGGATCTATTCAGCTCTCTATCATCGATATTGAATTTTTTTCCAATTTTAATGGGTTTTACAGGTACCCTTTCTCTTTCATCGACAGGTGACCTTCTTTTGTCACGATCAGGTGGTCGAGAAGCCGGATGCCAAGAATTGCACCTGCCTCAGTAAGCTGCCTTGTAACTTCAAGGTCCTGTGGACTTGGTTCGAGTGTCCCGGACGGGTGGTTATGGACACAGATGATCGACGCTGCACGGTCCGTGATGGCATCGGCAAATACCTCCCGGGGATGTACAAGGCTGTGGTTCAGCAGCCCTACCGTAATGATACGGTTTCCGATTACCTCCCCTGCCCCGTTCATGGTAATGCAGATGAAATACTCCTGTTTTTTGCCTGCAATCCCGTTGAGCAGGGGAAGGACGTCTTCCGGGCGGGATATTTTTGGGGCTGCGGTCTCTTCCTTCACAGGGTAACGGCGGGAAAGCTCGAAACATGCAGAAATTTGTGCGGCCTTGGTAGGCCCTACTCCCTGGATCTTCTCCAGTTTTTCGTAGGTAAGGTGTTCTGAGCCCAGGCTCAGCTCTTTTGCAATGTCCCCCGCCACAACCAGTACATCTCTTCCCCGCACACCCCTGCCGATAATTGCGGCAATTAATTCCCTGTCAGAGAGTACACCAGGGCCGAGACGACGGATCCGTTCCCTCGGCCGGTCATGTTCCGGTACCTGCTTCATTTTCTTCATGCGTTCTCCGTTGTCTGCCGCCACGTACTGATATTAAGAGACGTTTTCCAAGAACCCGACAGTCCCGCCTGCAGGTGTCCGGATATCAGCGTGGTGCGGTGATGGGGTAAAAGGATTCCGGAATATTTTCCGTTGTTATTGATTTGCACTTTTAACAGGTACCATTGTCCCAAAAATTATCGGCAATATTGTCCATCCCTGTACCAGAACGATGAATACTGTTATAACCAATTTTGTCCCACTAGATGATCATGGCAACAAAAGAAAATGCAATGGAGGCGTTTGCCGGGGAATCACAGGCAAACCGAAAATATTCGGCGT
>JBAXTR010000389.1:0-1770 GCA_037130095.1 Methanomicrobiales archaeon | reverse complement strand
TATTAATGAAGCTGAGCTGATGGCTGTCAACTGCAACAACAACGGGAATGGATAACACGAGAATAACCGTGATGATGAGGATATTTCTCATTCGTACGCCATTAAGTGACATATCAGAACACAGTATCTTATGCCATATAAAATAATCGATGTTTTTTCCAGAAGGAGGCCGGATATTTACATTATGATGAAAGTTCAAATGATTTTTTTAAGGTTAATAAAAAAATATCCAATGCCATTTTCGTCCGGTCAAATGAAAACGCTCAGTCACACTGCTTTATGCAATCCTATCGTTGCCTGTTGCAATAAAAAATGTTTTAATGCAGGTTACAAGAGATACACATATGATGGTAAACAATAAAATAATCAGCCTTCTTTTGGGAGGATGTATCATCATGCTCTGCCTTGCCCTGGTTTTCGTTACGTACCTTTCTGTGCCGGGCATCTCCCGTCCGTTACCTCCAACTATCACCCAAGTCGATCACCTCATGGTCCAGATACCCGATTCGGCACGGGTGTATCGTATCTTTTCTGAAGAACTGGATCTTCCAGTCGCATGGCAGATGATAGATTACGGATCGTTCTCTACAGGTGGTGTCTCGTTTGGAAATGTGAATATGGAATTGCTGGAAAGTTCCTGGCTGACAAAACTGCAGGGTCAGGTACCATGGAATATAGGAATTGTCGGCATTGCCTTTGAACCGTCTTCATCTCTGGAGGCGACAACAACTATTCTGGACAATGGCAGGGTCGCTCACAGTGCGGTAATGCCATTTAATACCGAAATGAACGGAACCCGTTATATTCTCTGGAATAATCTTATCCTTGAGCGTTTCATGCCCGGATCCATGATCTTTTATTGCAAGTACACATTCGACCAGGACAAATTCCGTAAACACATGCAGTCTGCACTTGCATCGAAAGATGGAGGACCGCTGGGGGTTATCGCGTTAAAAGAGATTGTCATTGAATATGCGGATGAACCCGTGCTGCAAAACTGGCAGATGCTTGTACCTGCTGCTCCGGGGGATCAACCTCATTTACGGGACGGCGGTAACGGGGTTATTATCCGTCTCATCAGTTCGGACCGGAATGCAATCTCTTCGATAGTTGTCCAGGTGAAATCTCTGGAACGTGCAAAAATAGTCCTCCAGAAAAAGGGACTACTGGGCACGGTTACTGATGAAAATGTTTCCATAGATCCCGGTGCTGTGTCCGGGTTACATGTCTCGTTTACAGAATAAGGGAGATCACTTTTCCCATAAAAGTTTTTTTAAAGGAAAAATCTGCTGGTTTTTCATCATCCATCCGGTCGGCAACCAGTTCTTTTATGGAGGGGATTGTAAGACTGACAGAGAGGTGAACCGGGCGCATTCTCTCTCCATACCTCTATTACGCCGCTACCCGATTCCGGTATCCTATACCCGATCTTTAAATTGTTATCACTGCATAATTTAATACTCAAGAGTCCGGTGAGTGAATGGATATCCCGTGGAAATTAGTAAGTCTTGTATTTTTCGTCCTGTTTGCCTTTTCGATCCTTCTTGGCATTTCCGGGGCATACAACCCGTTGGCGGGATCATCCCTGTTTACGAAGAATCCCTTAACCCCGCCAGACACCGCCCAGACAGCGGTTGGGTTTATCAATAATAACCTGCTCGGCGAGGGTGAAACAACCCGTCTGGTTAACGTAACTGAAGAGAGCGGAGTGTACAGGATCTCAACAGAATTTACTTCAGAAACCGGAAAGAAAATAATTGATGCCTATAT
>JBAXTR010000388.1:0-1774 GCA_037130095.1 Methanomicrobiales archaeon | reverse complement strand
AGATAGTACAGGACCTGTCTGACCTGACCTGTACGAACCTGATGATCAGGTTAAAGATCCTGCTGAAGAAAGCACCACTGGGTTCGGCAGTTGAATGTATTGTCCGGCGTGACCAGAGGGACAGGATCGAGGTCCCTTTTTCGCGGACCGGGTATGACGTGAAGGTTCACACGATCGGGAACAACCGTTACCAGGTAAGCCTGAAAAAGAAAGGCGAGAGACAAGAACTCTGATGGTAGAACCTTCTTTAATCAGGACTATTCATGAAATATTTACCCGGCATGACCGGAGGTACAGCGTTTTCTCTGTTACCGGACGAGACGAGGAGTTCCTTTATTATTCCCATGTCACCCGCCCGCTCCGCTCGCTGGTGTTTGGCAGGAATTTCACCGGCCAGCTGCCGCATCTCATGGAGAAAAAGGATCTCTGCATCGAATGTGGGCTCGGATTATCGGTGACTGGGGGAGTTGCACTGGACAGCGGGGGATGTGTCGCATGGCAATGTTCTGTCGCGGAAGCGAACCAGGTACTGACCGGCCTTAAGGAGAGGCTGGGAGAAGAAGGACAATGGGTGGAATTATTTTAAAGGAGGAAGGGCCTTCGTGCCAGATCCTTAACGCAAAACCCAATGATTACAGAGTTGTTGCCGGTGTTGACCTGGGTTCGACCCGCATCAAAGTTGTGATATACGACGGGTCTTCCTTTATCGCAGGAATGAAGGATGCAACATGCGATCCGGAGGCAACAGCTATTAACCTCCTTGGCAAGACCAGTTCAGAGGCGGGACTTGCTGAACCACCAGAAGTCATTGCAACGACGGGATACGGGCGTCGTTGCCTGAAAACTGCGAATATCACGTTCACCGAGATTGCGACCCATGCAAAAGGCGCTTTCCACCTTGTTCCACACTGCCACTTTGTCGTGGATATCGGGGGCCAGGATGCCAAAGGTATCCGTCTTTCAGCAGATGGCAGGGTGGAGGACTTTGTGATGAACGACAAATGTGCAGCAGGGACAGGAAGGTTCCTCTCAACCATGGGGCAGGCACTTGGTATCCCCGTAGATCACCTTGGACCCAGTGCTATCGGCGTTGAACCACACCGTATCAATGCAATGTGCACGGTTTTTGCTGAATCAGAAGTGATCAGCCTGATACACCATGGGGTACCCCGAAATGAGATTATTGCAGGCCTTCATTCCTCGATCGCCCGTCGAACGGCATCGATGGTTGCTTCTCTCCACCCGGAGCCACCGATCGCGTTCACGGGCGGGGTTTCACAAAATGCGGACATAGTTAAGCGCCTGGGGAGGGAAATTGGTTATCCGGTGATCGTTCCCCCTGATGCAATCTATGCCGGGGCAATTGGGGCCGCTCTTCTTGCATGGGAGCACCTGGCACAGAGGTCAGGATAAAAGGGATATTAATTATTTAGAAGGATTTACCCCAATTGCCATGAAAGAAACGTTTTCATTAATCTATAGTTCTTCTGAGCAATAGTGAAAGATATGAAGATCAGTGCACGAAACCAGATACCAGGAACCGTGAAGATATGAAGAAAGGTCCGGTAACTACGGAGGTGGTTATCTCGATCGCCTGGGGTAATGAAGTAGTTTCGACTATTAACTATTCTTAATAATTTTTTTTATTCAGGGTGTTCGGGTTGTGTTTTTCTTTAAAAATATCAAATTTATCAAGACATTCGTTGGCTTCTTCAATATTTCCAATTTTAGAATATACTAGACCAAGATGACACCATATTTCATTGTATTTTGG
>JBAXTR010000387.1:0-1775 GCA_037130095.1 Methanomicrobiales archaeon | reverse complement strand
TGTGATCATGTTGAGTGTAACTTTGTTTGTCAATTGTATCTCCTCAGGAAATTAACGCTTCAACCCTTCAGGTAATATATTCCAAAACCAGGGCTGGTTTATGTATGGGCCATATATCGGCTGTCGCCCCTCCCCGTGAGGGTGATTACATCATACGGGCATGCTTCGACACATACCCCGCAACCGGCACAAAGTTCAGCCTTGAAATCGAGACTGACTGCGATACCATCCTGCACCTGGTAGATCTTCTCGTTGGTGACAGGGTCGAGCGAAAAGAGCTCGAGTGCATTGACCGGGCAGGCAACCACACAATTGTTGCATCCGGTACACCGTTCTGAATTTACATGTACTGCAAAAGCCATGATATCACACAGAAATCATATGAAATAGGTGTCGCCTTGAAATGTACTTAAATTTTAGTATTTAATAAAAAAAAATCAATAATATTCGGTTAACTTGTAAGTTCATTATTTCATAAGCAATTAATGCCGTTGCTAATATGATCAAAGTTGATCTAATTTATGGAATGGGAGGATATTACGAAAAATCACGGAAGATTTATCCAGCAAATTTCTCTTGAAATCCCAGGTTGATCTGATCTAATGGTATGCTTCTACGAATTGTAACCTGCAACCATGGTGTGACGCGCCAGAATATGAAAAAAAACTCATAGATTGACATTATTATAATTCCTATTTGATCAGGCACTGTGGATATCAGTTTTTCTCGTGATTTTATCATTAAAAGCGGAAATAACAAATAAGGCAGTTTCAAAATCTTCAGCTTTCACAGCAATGAGGGCCTCGCAATCTGTAGAAAAATCCCAGCAGTTCCTGACCCCGACAGATACCCGCACCAGCGGAAATTCATCTGATATTTCAAGGGAGACCTCAGTAATTAACTTTCTGAAGGTCTTAAATCCGGAGGAAATTTGCGTTTCAGCGATTATTGCCGGAATCGAAACCGCCATTACAACACCCCGGGATGATTGACCTGGCTTTGAAATGTTATATGGATTTCTGTTATTCAAATTGAATTCTACCTGTTTTAATCCTTCTTCGAGACCTTGTAATGTGTAATATTCCGGAAACTGGTCCAGTCCGTTTAATATTTCATCCAGGGTGGGGTTCCTGAAAAGAACCCTTTCGGAATCCAGGTCCCCGATTACTACAGCCGGTAATCCGACCGTTTTAAATCCTTCAATTACCGTGAATTCAATTCCCTGGTCTGCAAGAAGATCGAGAATTGAAACAAGGTCATTATTCCTGATTGAGAGAACTGTTTTTTCTGAGTCGATACCTGCTGAGATGTCGACACCGCTTTCGTAAAAAACCGTTGTATCTTTCCCTGTTTCAAGCTTGAAATTATGGTGACCCAGGTGCTTGATCGTTGCAACGCGGCCCAGATCCTTCAGTTTCACTACAAGTTTTGAGATGAAGGTTGTCTTCCCCGAACAGGAATGTCCGATAATATTGATTACTTTCATAGCGGTTGACTCATTCTTACGGAATTGTTGTATAAACCTGTGATAAAGTCAGTTTTATAAGAATTTCTATTCTTCGAAGGAAAAATCCAGAAAATATGGCGCAGAAGGAAGTATACGTTACAGCTGGTGCTGTTGGAAAATGTTACGCAACGAGTCGGGAAAGGACTGGTCACGACATTTTCCAAAGATTACCCTTAGCCACACAATCCGTAGTGCAGAACAGGTTAATTGGCAGAATAATATTAAATAAGTTTGTTTTCCTGATTTTGTCAACTATACTACATTAACG